>JBPCSR010000208.1:0-3021 GCA_051006935.1 Gaiellales bacterium | reverse complement strand
GGTGCCCACGACGCAAGAGAAGCAGATCTGGAAGGGCGGCGGCGCGCCGGGGCCGTCCGTCTCCAGGATGCCGAGCGTCTGCAGGCGGCCCTCCACCACGCGCTCGATCTTGGGCGTCAGCCGCATCGCGCCGCTCGTCGGATACGTCGCGGCGAGCGGGAGCTGCGCGCCCATCAATGCGGTGAACCAGATATCGATCACCGCTGCGCCGCGGTGGGCGTGGACGGCCTTGACGAACTCGATCACGGCGACGAGGTAGGACTCGAAGGTGCCGGCGATCGCGAACGCGCACGCGCCCGTCCCGTCGGCCGCGGCGACGAGGTCGCTCGTGACCTTCGGCACGTCGTCGATGCGCGGCGCGAGCGGCCCGGGCACCTCGAAGAAGCGCACGGTGTGCCGCGTGCCGCCCCACGCGTACTGCGCCCGGCCGATCTCCTCGCCGTCGGGCGCGTCGGCCTCGTCGAACGCGGCCTGCACGCCCTGCTCCGTGATCCGCGTGAACTTCGCCGTGAGGAGGTGGACGGGGCCGTCGGCCTCGGCCTCGACGAGCTCGCCGGTGCGCGACAGGATCTGCGAGCCCTGGATGTAGTCGCGCGTGCCGCGCAGGCCGACGTCGAGGGTGTGGACCGCCATGGGCCAAGCCTAGGCGCTCCCCCGGATTCGGCGCCGCTAGGCCGACAATCCGCGCGCGAGCTCCAGGAACGCCTGCGCGGGAGGCGACAGCGGCGTGTCGCGGCGGTGGATGGCCGCGACCGGGCGCCGCATCTGCGGCGTGTCGAGCAGGTGCAGCTCGACCAGCGTGCCCTCGTCGAGGCTGCCGGAGATCGCGGTGCGCGGCAGCAGCGACACGCCGAGGCCCTCGATCACCATCTGCGCCGCGGCCTCCGTGTTGTCCATCTCGAGGTAGGCACGCGGCTGCAGGCGCGCGCGCTGGAACAGCGTCAGCGCGATGTCCGCGAACGACGAGCGGCGGTCGAACAGCACGAAGCGCTCGCCCGCCACCTGCTCGATCGTGACGGAGCGGCGCTGCGCGAGCCGGTGCTCGCGCGCGCACACGAGCACGAGCTCGTCCTCGAAGACGCGCTCGGTGACGAGCTCCGGGTGCGTCAGCTCGCGGATCAGCGCGATCTGCACGTCGTCGCGCACGACCATGTCGAGCACCTCGTCCGAGTGACCCCCGCGGACGGACAGCTGGAACGTCGGGTTCGCCGCCTCCAGCTCGCGCAGGAGCCGCGGGAGCAGGTACGTCGAGATCGCGGGCGGGGCGCCGATCACCAGCGCCCCGCCGCCGGCCGCGGTGAGGTCGGTGACGAGGCGGGTGCCCTCGCCCATCGTCTCCAGCGTCCGCTCGGCGTACGGGAGGAACGCGCGGCCGGCGGCGGTCAGGCGCATGCCGCGCCGCGAGCGGTGGAAGAGCGGGCCGCCGACCTCGCGCTCGAGCCGCTGCAGGCGGGCGGTCAGCGCGGGCTGCGTCAGGAACAGCTCGGAGGCGACGGGCCCGAGATTCCCAGTCCGCGCCACGCGGACGAACGCCTCCAGCTGGCCGGAATCCATGGTTATCAATCATATCTATCGAAACGGCGAATGATTTCGATTCGACCTTATGGAAAACGGGACGTACAGTCAGCCGATCAGATTCCGGACACCCGTCCGCAACCGGAGGTTCCCCGTGAGCAGCACCCCCACCCGCGAGCAGCAGATCGAGGCGCTCGAGCACGCCTGGCAGAACGACCCCCGCTGGGCGGGGATCGAGCGCGTCTACTCCGCCGAGGAGGTCGTGAAGCTCCGCGGCTCCGTCGTGCAGCGCCACACCCTCGCCGAGCGCGGCTGCGCCCGCCTCTGGGACCTCGTCACCACCGAGCATCACGTCCACGCCCTCGGCGCCCTCTCCGGCGGCCAGGCCGTGCAAATGGTGAAGGCCGGCCTCAAGGCGATCTACCTGTCTGGCTGGCAGGTCGCGGCCGACGGCAACCTCGCCGGCGACGTCTACCCCGACCAGTCCCTCTACCCGGCCAACTCGGTGCCGGCGATGGTCCGCCGCCTCAACAACGCGCTCACCCGCGCCGACCAGATCACGTGGTCCGAGGGCGACGAGTCGGTCGACTGGTTCGCGCCGATCGTGGCCGACGCCGAGGCCGGCTTCGGCGGCTCGCTCAACGTCTACGAGCTGATGAAGGGCATGATCGAGGCCGGTGCGGCCGGCGTCCACTTCGAGGATCAGCTCGCCAGCGAGAAGAAGTGCGGCCACCTCGGCGGCAAGGTGCTCGTGCCCACGAGCCAGTTCATCCGCACGCTGTCCGCCGCGCGCCTCGCCGCCGACGTGATGGACGTGCCGACGATGATCGTGGCGCGCACCGACGCCCTCGCGGCGACGCTGATGACCTCCGACGTCGACGACCGCGACCAGGAGTTCTGCACGGGCGAGCGCACGCCGGAGGGCTACTTCTACGTGACGGGCGGCATCGACTCCGCGATCGCCCGCGGCCTGGCCTACGCGCCGTACGCCGACCTGATCTGGTGCGAGACCGGCACGCCCGACATCGACGAGGCGCGCAAGTTCGCCGAGGCGATCCACGCGCAGTTCCCGGGCAAGCTCCTGGCCTACAACTGCTCGCCGTCGTTCAACTGGAAGCGCGCGCTCTCCGACGAGGAGATCGCCAAGTTCCAGCACGAGCTCGGCGAGCTGGGCTACAAGTTCCAGTTCATCACCCTCGCCGGCTTCCACGCGCTCAACGCGTCGATGTTCGAGCTCGCCAAGGGCTACGCCGAGAGCGGCATGACCGCCTACGTCGCCCTCCAGGAGAGCGAGTTCGGCATGGAGGACCAGGGCTACACCGCGACGCGCCATCAGCGCGAGGTCGGTGCGGGCTACTTCGATCTCATCTCCACCATCGCGTCGGCCGGAGCCAGCTCCACCCTGGCCCTCAAGGGGTCCACGGAGGAAGAGCAGTTCCACTAGGCCGATCACCCCGGCGGGGATCACGGCGGCCTCGCGCCGGTGTGATCCCCGCCGTCCCCAGC
>JBPCSR010000207.1:0-13436 GCA_051006935.1 Gaiellales bacterium | reverse complement strand
GCGTCACGACCATCGAGGCGTACACCTTCAACGGCGCCGGCAATCTCGCCCGCATCTACTTCGCCGGCGACGCACCCCCCGTCGGGGGCGCAGCGTTCACGGGCATGCCGACAGGGGCCACGGCCTACCGCTTCTCCTCGGCCACCGGATTCGATCCGGCGCCCTGGAACGGCCTCGACCTCGCCTATTGGATGCCCGCGCCGAACGCGCCGACAGCCGTTGCCGGCGACGCCTCAGTGCGCGTGGCGATGGATGCCACGACGCTTGGCCCCGCCGCAACCGAGTTCAAAATCAAAACGGTCGAGGAACCCGACAAGACCTGCACGATCGCCGGCCCGTCGGGATCGTGCACCATCATCGGGCTGGTGAACGGGCGTAGCTATACGTTCACCGCGACGGACACCGATGGGCACGCGGTATCGGCGGCGTCGCGTGCCTCGGACCCGGTCACTCCGGCCGCTGCCCTCGCGCCAGCGCCCCTGCCAACGGCCGGACCCAGATCGCCGTCGAAGCCGGCCGTACTCCGCCATGTGCCGATTCGCATCAGCGGCGATGTCGTCGTCACACGTGGTCCCGTCCCCGCCGGCGTCACCGCGGTTGTGCAGGCGGCGGTGCGGATCGGCCCCGCCGGCAAGGCGGCCGCCAAATCGGGCACGTGGCGCGCCGTGCGGGTTTCGACGACGTGCCGCATCACAGCGACAGCTCGTGGGCGGCGCTACTCATGCGCCATTCGACTGGGGCCCGGTCGTTGGGTGATCACGACGCGCGCGCTCGGCGGCGGCGAGGTGCGGGCTCGAGTGGTCACGCGGGTGAGCATCCCGACGCGCCCCGTCGCGCCTGTCGTCGGCTAGGTACGCGTCTACGCGCTACGCGAACCGACTAGAAGTCGATCTTCAGGCGGTCGCCCTTGGCGCGCGACACGCAGATCATCATCACGTCGTTCGCCGCGCGCTCGTCGTCGTCGAGGATGTGGTCGCGGTGGTCGACCTCGCCCTCGAGGACGTCCGTCTCGCAGGTGCCGCAGTTGCCCTCGCGGCACGACGTGAGGACGCGACGGCCGGCCTGCTCGAGCGCGTCGAGGATCGTCTGGTCGGCCGCGACCTCGAGCTCGGTGCCGTCGTTCAGCTCGACGATGAAGGCGTGGTCGGCCACGCGGGCAGCATGGCAGATGCAGTGCATCGGCCCCCGCGTTACGGTTCGCCCGTGGCCGCCGTCCCCCACCCCGACACGCCGGTCGTCGACGACGATCCGTACGCGCCGGCGGTCCTCGCGGACCCGTACCCCCTCTTCGCGCGCATGCTCGCGGAGGAGACGGCGGTGTGGCTGCCGCAGTACGCGGTGCACGCGTTCACGCACTTCGACGCGGTGCACGAGATCCTCGTCGACCACGAGACGTTCATCTCAGGCGCCGGCGTCGGGCCCGTCAACCTCCACGTCACGCCGAACTGGCGCCCGCAGGGCATCCTCGAGTCCGACCCGCCGCGGCACACGCCGATGCGCGAGGCGATGACGGGGGTGATCGCACCGCGCAAGATGCGCGCGCTGCGCCCCGGCTTCGACGCCTACGCCGCCGAGCTGGTCGACGCCCTGCTCGCACGTGGCGAGGCCGACCTCGTGCACGACTTCGCCGAGCCGTTCACGCTGCGCATGTTCGGCGACGCCGTCGGCATCCCGCGCGAGGGCCGCGAGGAGCACCTCGTCCGCCATGGCGCGATGAACTTCTCGTTCTTCGGCCCGGACAACGACCTCCACCGCCGGTTCGTGGAGGACGGGCTCGACACCGTCGACTACGTGATGGCGAACTGCGCGCGCGAGCGCCTCACGCCCGACGGCATGGGCGCGGCGATCTGGGCCTACGCCGACCGCGGCGTGATCGAGCCCGACATGGCCGTGCTGCTCGTGCGCGCGATGCTCTCGGCCGGCCTCGACACGACGATCCAGGCCATCTCGATCACCCTCAAGCTGCTCGCCGAGCACCCGGCTCAGTGGGCGAAGGTGCACGCCGCCCCGGCGCGCGCGAAGTTCGCGATCGACGAGGCGCTGCGCTTCGACGCGCCGTTCCAGTCGTTCTTCCGCACGACGAGCCGCGACGTCGAGATCGACGGCGTGCGCCTGGCGGCCGGATCGAAGCTGCTGCTCCTGATCGGCGCGGCCAATCGCGACCCGCGCCGCTGGGGCGACGACGCCGACGCCTTCGACATCGACCGCAACGCGGGCGGGCAGCTCTCGTTCGGCATGGGAATCCACCAGTGCGTCGGCCAGCCGATCTCGCGACAGGAGTCCGACGCGCTGATCACCGCCCTCGCCGAGCGGGTCGCGACGCTCGAGCTGACGGCGCCGCCGACGCCGTTCGTGCACAACACGCTCAAGGGCTGGACCAGCGTCCCGGCCCGCGTGGCCGCCTAGCGATACGCGCCGGGGCGCCGCCCTGCCCCGTCCTCCCCGTGACGACGCGCGCGGAGTAGGCTTCCCCGTATGTGCGACACGCAGCACCTGCTCCACGCGCACCACCATGGGCCCGAGTTCATCCTCGACACGCCCGTCATGCGCGACTTCATCGCCGACGTGAAGGCGGCGATCGCCGACGGCGGCCCCGTCGAGGAGGCGATCGAGCGCTTCAAGCCCGCCTTCTCCGCGCTGATGGCCGACGACACGTGGCTGCCCGAGCAGTACATGGCCGACGCGCCGGAGAGCGGCATGGGCAACGGGATCGGGCAGTGGGCGCTCTACCGCGCGCAGGACGGCTCCCTCTGCTTCTTCTCGCTCGTCGTCCCGCCGGGGCAGTCGACGCCGATCCACGACCATCGCGCGTGGGGCCTGATCGGCCTCTACCGGGGCACGCAGGACGAGGACGTCTTCGCCCACGACACCGGCCACGAGCGCGTGCACCTCAAGGCCTCCAACACGATCGCGCCGGGCGAGTACTTCGCCCTGATCCCGCCCGACGACGACATCCACCAGATCACGACGACGAGCGACGTGACGAGCGTCTCGCTGCACCTCCTGACGAACGACACGGGCTGCATCTGGCGCAACCGCTACGACGGGGAGACGGGCCTGCCGGCGCCGTTCCGCTCGGGCTACGTGAACGTCGCGTGCGACGACGAGCACGACCATCCGCACGACCACGCCCATTCCCACGCCCACTGAGGAGCCCGCCATGGCCCGCCGCGTCATCGACCTCTCGCAGCCGCTCTCGAACGAGTCGCAGCTCCACCCGTTCTTCCCGACCGTCCAGATCCTCCGGCACCTGCAGCACGCCGACGCGACCGGCGACCAGAAGTCGTTCGACGCGCAGATCATCATCACGTCGAACCACGCCGCGACGCACGTCGACGCGCTCGGCCACTTCGATCCCGACCCGAGCGCCGCGAAGATCGACGAGATGCCGCTCGACACCTTCTGCGGCGACGCGGTCTGCGTCGACGTGCGCGAGTACCCCAAGGGGCACGAGGTGACGGTCGCCGAGCTGGAGGCAGCGATCGCGGCGAGCGGCCAGGAGGTGCGCGCGGGCGACATCCTGCTGTTCTGCACGGACCACTACAACCGCACGGCCGGCACGCCCGCGTTCCTCGACGGGTTCAGCGGCGTCGCGGCCGAGTGCGTGTACTGGATGAAGGACAGGGGCGTGAAGATCTTCGGCGTCGAGACGATCAGCCCCGACCTCGTCTACCAGACCGGCGCGTACACGAACCACCGCGCCTGCGCCGACGTCGGCATCACGCACTTCGAGAACCTCAACAACCTCAAGGAGGTCGTGAACATGCGGTTCCAGTTCTACGGCTTCCCGCTGCGCCTCCACCCGGCGACGGGCTCGCCGATCCGCGCGGTCGGCATCGTCGAGGACTGACGGCGCGCCCGTGAGCAAGTCCAACATCGCCACGTGGGAGGAGCGCTTCGCGGGCGATGAGTACCTCTTCGGCACCGCGCCGAACGCGTTCCTGGCCCGCGAGGCGCGCCACATCCCGGCCGGCGGCCGCGTGCTCTGCATCGCCGACGGCGAGGGGCGCAATTCCACGTACCTCGCGTCGCTCGGCCACGACGTGCACGCGGTCGAGGCGGCGGCGAACGCGCTCGCCAAGGCGCGGGCGCTCGCGGCCGAGCGCGGCCTGACCGTGGCGTTCGAGCAGGTCGACCTCGAGGAATGGGACTGGCCCGTCGCCGCGTACGACGCCGTCGTCGCGATCTTCATCCAGTTCACGGACCCGGTCGGCCGCGCGCGGATGTTCGCGCAGATGGCCGCGGCGCTGCGCCCCGGCGGCGTGCTGCTGCTCGAGGGCTACGGGCCGCGGCAGCTCGCGTACGGCACGGGCGGGCCGAAATCGCTCGACCACCTGTACACGACCGAGGAGCTGCGCACCGCGTTCCCCGGCTTCGAGACGATCCTGCTCGACGAGTACGACGCGGAGCTCGACGAGGGACCGCGCCATCAGGGCAGGTCGGCGCTGGTCGACCTCCTCGCGACGAAGCGCTGATCGTCGCCACGCCCGCGGACGCCCGCGCCTCGAGGTGCGCGCATCTCCTATACTCGATTCAATGCGCCGCCTACCCATCGCCTTCGCGATCACACTCGCCCTG
Organism: Gaiellales bacterium; assembly: GCA_051006935.1. GTDB lineage: Bacteria > Actinomycetota > Thermoleophilia > Gaiellales > F1-60-MAGs149 > F1-60-MAGs149. The sequence goes on along the minus strand of JBPCSR010000207.1, from coordinate 8,858 downwards.
ATCGCCGCGCCGGCCGCACATGCCGCAGGCACGACGGCCAGCTGCGGCGCGGGACAGGTGTACACGCAGACCAACGACCCCGCCGGCAACCAGCTCGTCGTGCTGCGGGCGGGTCGCGACGGCCGGCTCGCGCAGCGGCAGCTCGTCGCTGCGGGCGGGCTCGGCATCGGCACGCACGTGACCTCGGGCGCCTCGGTCGCCGTCTCGGCCGACGGCTGCCGCGTCGCGATCGTCAACGCGGGCTCGGGCGCGATCGCCGTCTTCCGCATCGCCCCGGGTGGCCGCGCCACGTTCGCCGGCTCCGCCCTCGCCGGCGGCGCACGCGCGATCAGCGTGGCGCTCCACGGGAACGACGTCGCGGCCCTCAGCACGACGCCCGGCGCGAACACGACGGTGCGGACCTTCCGGGCGACGGGCCGGCGCGTGACGCCGGTACCGGGATCCCAGCAGGCGATCGCAGGGGCGACCGACGGCGGCCAGATCGCGTACACCAGGAACGGGCGGTACCTCGTCGTCACGACGCGAAAGTCGCTCGGACTCGTGACGTTCCGCGTCGACGACGGCGTCCCCGTGCCCGCCGAGCAGCTGGTGCCCGGGCCGGCGCACTGGCCGTACGGCTTCGCGCTGACGCCGGCGAACCAGGCGATCGTCAGCCTCGCCGACTTCGGCCCCCCGGTCTCCGGGGCGTACGCGTCGTACGCGATCACACCCGCCGGGGGCATCACCGAGGTGACGCCCCCGATCCCCGGCCAGACGGCCGCGTGCTGGGTGGCGGTCGCGCCCGATGGTCGCTACGCCTGGGGCGTGAACGCCGACGCGAAGGAACTGGTGACGCTGTCCGTGTCCGCGAAGGGCGCGATCGCGGCGACGGGAACGACCACCACCGGCGAGAGCGCGGGCCGCGACGCAGCCGTCTCGGCGGACGGCCGCTTCCTCTACCTGCTCCGGCCCGACGCGCACGACATCCTCGCCTACCGCATCGGCGCAGACGGCGGGCTCACGCTGATCGGCTCGACGCCGACGCCCGCGAACGCCGTGGTGACGGCGGGCATCGCCGCGGGCTGAGGCGACTAGGGGACGGTCGCGGTCTGCGTCGTCTTCGACACGGCGCTACCGCGCTTCGGCTTGAACGTCGTGACCACGCGCAGACGCGTGCCCGCGGCGATGCCACGGGCCGCCTTCGATGGCGTGCAGCGGAGCGTCACCGCCCCGGCGCGTCTGGCGATCCCCGTCGCCCGGCAGTAGACCCTGGCCGCGCGACCGCCGGCGACGGTCGCGACCTGGCGCAGCGTGCCGGCGCGCGGCGCGGTGATCCGCGTGACGAGCACGCCATCGGCGCCGATCGTGGGCGCGGTGATCTTCACGCCGCCTGCGGACGGCCCGCCGAACCCGGGCGCGTCGTCCTTCGTGCCGTACGTCAGCTCGACGTCGTTGCCGTCGCCGCCCGCGTAGGAGATGCGGAAGAATCCGTCACCGGTCGCGGGCTTCACCTTCGCACCCTCCGGCAGGCCGGCGAACGTGCCGCTGATCGGCCCCGCCGACGCCTTGCGGATGATCACGAGCCGCGCGCCGTCGGCGAGCGCGGCGCCCGCGCTGACGCGCAGGCGCGCGCCGCCGCTCAGCGAAACGTCGCCGTCGGCCACGCGCAGCAGCGAGGCCGACGTCCTCGAGGCGATTCGCACCTGGAGCGTGCCGCCGTCGAGGGCGAACAGCGACGTGTCCATCGCCTCGGGCCCATCGATCCCATCGAGATCGAGCAGGCCCTGCACGGTCAGGCCCATGCCGCCGTCGGGGCCGCCGCCGACCTCGCCGGTGCCGGACAGGCGCCCGCCGGGCGCCACGATCACGTTGCCCGCGCTCGTCCCGGTCCCGACCGACCCGAGCACGCGCAGCTCACCGCCCTGCACGATCGTCGAACCGCCGATCTGGTTGGCCGCGCTGAGGATCAGCGTGCCCGCGCCGGCCTTGACGAGGTCGAAGCCGCCCAGGGCGCCAGCGCCCCCGATCACACCGTCGACGCGCGATGGCGCGTCTGCGCCTGATACGTCGATCGTCATCTCGCCGCAGCCGCCGATCACGCACTGCACCGCGGCACCGAGCTGGATCGTGGCGCTGCGCAGCGTGGTTTCGCCGAGCAGCGCGATCCGGCCGCCGAACGTGATGTTGCTCCCCGCCGCCGAGCCCGTCTCGAGCGTGCCGCGCACCCGGACCGGGTTCGCGAACGCCATGCCCACCGTGGAGATCGATGACTGCAGGCTCAGCGGGGAGTCGGATCCGTCGAGCGTGAACGTCACGCGGTAGTTGGCCTGCCCCCGCAGAAGGAGAAAGCGCCCGGCCGTGGCGTACGGAAAGGACTCCGTGAACAGCTTCGAGCTCATGAGCATGGCGACGCCGTCGCTCTTGACCGTGGCGGCGTCGTCGCTGCCGGTGGACTCGACGACCAGCCCGCCGTCCGAGGTGCTCGGAACCGCGGCCCGCGCGATCGGCGCGCCGACGGCGACGAGGGCGGCGCAGGCGAGCGCGACGGCGATCGGGCGCACGGACGGCATGCGCGGATGGTACGCGACGGTCGTCGTCGTGAGGCCTGCGAGGCGGGTCACCCGGGAGCGCATTGCCGCTCCCTCCCCGCTCGCCTAGGCTGACGGCATACATCCCACGAGGAGGGGATTTCCGAGATGAGCGAGTACCCGCACCTGCTGAGCCCGCTGACGATCGGCGCGACCGAGGTCCGCAACCGGATCATGCAGACGGCGCACGCCAAGATGTACAGCCAGTTCGGGAACGACTCGCAGCGCGACGTGGACTACCAGGTGGCGCGCGCGAAGGGCGGCGCGGGGCTGCTGATCACCGGCAACCGCCTCGTGCACCCGACGTCGACGACGGGCAACCAGCGCTTCATGTGGGCATACCTCAAGGACGCCGTCAGGACGAACCAGCGCCTGACCGGCGCGGTGCACGAGCACGGGGCGCGGATCTTCGAGCAGCTCAACCACTTCGGCGGCAACGCGACGAGCGACTCGGCGGATGACATCCGCGTGCTGTGGGGCCCGTCGAACGTGAAGAGCCCCTCCTACGGCGAGATGCCGAAGGCGATGGAGCACGAGGACATCCAGGAGCTGGTCGACTGGTGGGCGCGCTGCGCGGAGCTGTCCCGCGAGGGCGGCTTCGACGGTACGGAGGTGCACATCGCGCACTCCTACCTCCTCCACCAGTTCTGGTCGCCGCTCTACAACCGGCGCGAGGACGAGTACGGCGGGTCGATGGAGAACCGCCTGCGCCTGACGCGCGAAGTGATCGACGCCGTCCGCGCGAAGGTCGGCGACGACTGGACGGTGGGCATCCGCCTGAGCCTCCACGACTTCATGCCGGGCGGCCTCACCGACGACGACGCGGTGGCCGCGGCGCGCCACCTGCTGGAGCACTGCCACATCGACTTCATCAACGTCTCGGCGGCCGGGTACCACAACATCCATATGGCGATGCAGCCGTCGGACGAGCCCGATGGCTACCTCGTCGCCATGACGGCGAAGGTCAAGGCCGTCGCGGACGTGCCGGTGTTCACGGTCGGCGGCATCAAGGACCCGGCGGTCGGCGACGAGATCGTCGCCTCGGGCAAGGCCGACATGGTCGCGATGACGCGCGCGCTGATCGCCGACCCCGAGTTCGCGAACAAGGCGGCGGAGGGGCGCGCGGACGAGATCATCCATTGCATCCGCGGCAACCAGGGCTGCATCGGACGCATCTACAAGGGCTTCCCCGTGTCGTGCACGGTCAACCCGGCGACGGGCCGCGAGGGCCGCTTCGCCGACCTGCCGCCGGCGGAGCGCCCGGGGCGCTGGGTCGTGGTCGGCGGCGGCGCGGCGGGGATGAAGGCGGCGGAGACGCTCGGCAAGCGCGGCCACGAGGTCGTGCTGCTGGAGCGGGACGAGGAGCTCGGCGGGCAGCTGAAGCTGGTCGTCAAGACACCGGGCCGCCACATGTGGAACGTCGTCACGCGCGACCTGAAGGTGCAGATGGCGCTCGCCGGCGTCGAGGTGCGCACGGGCGTCGAGGCGACGCCGGAGCTGATCGCGGAGCTCGACCCCGAAGGCGTGGTCATCGCGACGGGCGCACTGCCGACCCGGACGGGCTACTCGCCGATCCAGCCGCTCGTCGACGCGCTGCCGGGGAGCGACAACGGCCGCGTGTTCACGCTGTGGGAGGCGATCGACGGCGCGGACGGCATCGGCAAGCGGGTGGTGCTGCTCGACGACGACGGCTCGCGCGGCGCGGCCGGCGCGGCCGAGCTTCTGCTCGACCGCGGGCACCTGGTGCACGTCGCCACGCGCTGGAACCAGCTCTACCCGTTCACGCTCGGCGGCCTCGACATGGCGACGCTCTACCAGCGCCAGTTCGACAAGGGGCTCACGTACACGATCAACACGTGGGCGAGCGCGATCGGCGACGAGCACGTCGAGATGTGGAACATCTACACGGGCGCCGCCGAGGCGCCGCTCCCGTACGACAGCGTGGTCGTGACCGGGCAGAAGCCGGACGACGCCCTCTACCTCGCACTCAAGGGGCAGCGCGGCAACGTGCATCGCGCCGGCGACGCGGTCGCGTGCCGCAAGCTCGACCACGCGATCTACGAGGGCTACCTCGCCGGCCGCGAGCTGTTCGACCCGCGCGAGCGGTACATCTACGAGGGCGAGCTCGAGCGTGAGGAGGCCACGCTCGTGCACGGCGACTGAGGAGGACCCATGCCGCTCGAGAATCCGTTCTACACCGAGGAGCTCCACGGCCCGTTCACGCTGCACGGGCTCGGCGACTTCGAGCTCGAGGAGGGCGGGGTCCTCCCCGACCTGCAGCTCGCGGTCTCGACGCACGGGGAGCTGAACGCCGCGCGGGACAACTGCATCCTCGTGCCCACGTGGTACTCGGGCACGCACCAGATCATGGAGCAGGTCTACATCGGCCCCGACCGGGTGCTGAACCCCGCCGACTGGTTCATCGTCGTCGTCAACCAGATCGGCAACGGCCTTTCGTCCTCGCCGCACAACGTCGCCGGCCCCCACGCCGGTTCAGCCTTCCCGAAGGTCACGATCGGCGACGACGTGCGCGCGCAGGAGCAGCTGCTGCGCGCGGCGTTCGGCGTCGAGGAGCTCGCGCTCGTGGTGGGCGGCTCGATGGGCGCGCAGCAGACGTGGGAGTGGGCCGTGCGGTTCCCCGATCGCGTGCGGCGCGCCGCGCCGATCGCCGGCACCGCGCGGAACACGCACCACGACCTGCTCTACACGCAGACGCTGATGGACGCCCTCATGCACGACCCAGGCTGGAACGGCGGCGACTACGCCTCGCACGAGGACGTCGCCGCGGGCCTGCGCTTCCACGGCCGCATCGCCGGCGTCATGGGCTGGTCGACGGAGTGGTTCAAGCAGGAGCTGTGGCGCCGCACCGGCGACTTCCCCACGTTCGAGGACTTCACGCGCGAGTTCACGCACGGCTACCACGAGGTGCTCGACCCGAACTCGCTTCTGACGATGGGCTGGAAGTGGCAGCACGCCGACGTCGCGCGCAACACCGGCGGCGATCTCGCGGCTGCGCTCGGGCGCATCCAGGCGGTCGTCTACGCGATGCCGATCTCGGAGGACATGTTCTTCCCGCCGCGCGACGTCGAGGCCGAGATCGCGCTCGTCCCGCGCGGCGAGCTGCGCGTGATCGACTCGCTCGACGGCCACATGGGCCTGATCGCGACGGATCCGGGCTACCTGCCGCAGGTCGAGGCGAACCTCGCCGAGCTGCTGGCGCTGGAGGTGTAGGCAGGTGGCCGAGCGGCGGAGCGTCGACGTGCTCGTCGTCGGGGCCGGGTTCTCCGGCCTCTACCTGCTCTGGCTCCTGCGTCAGCGGGGCCTCACCGTGGACGTCGTCGACAAGGCGCCGTCGGTCGGCGGCACGTGGTGGTGGAACCGCTACCCGGGGCTGCGCTGCGACGTCGAGAGCATGACGTTCTCCTACTCGTGGGACCCGGAGCTGGAGCAGGCGTGGTCCTGGACGGACCGCTACTCCACGCAGGCCGAGATCCTCCGCTACATCGAGCACGTCGCCGAGCGCCACGACCTCATGCGCGACATCCGCCTGAGCACGGAGGTGACGGCCGCCACGTGGTCGACGGACGATGACCGGTGGCTCGTGGAGACGTCGCGCGGCCCGTACGCGGCGCGCTTCCTGGTGATGGCGACGGGCTGCCTGTCGGTGCCGAACGTGGTGCGCTTCGAGGGGCTCGACGAGTACGCGGGCGACTGGTACCACACGACCGCGTGGCCCGAGGAGGGCGTCGACTTCACCGGCCAGCGGGTGGCCGTGGTCGGGACGGGCTCCACGGCGATCCAGGTGATCCCCGTGGTGGCGGAGCAGGCGAAGCACCTGACGGTGTTCCAGCGGACGCCGAACTTCTCGATCCCCGCGTGGAACGCGCCGATCACGCCCGAGCAGGAGGCCGACCGCAAGGCGCGCTACCCCGAGACCCGCGCGATCGCCCGCGTCGGCGCCACCGGTGACATCTGGCCGCTACCGCCCGGCAAGGCGGCGGACCTCTCGCCGGAGCAGCGGGAGGCCGAGCTCGAGCGGCGCTGGCACCAGGGCTCGTTCTCGTTCCTCAGCGCCTTCGAGGACATGACGAGCGACCCGGCGGCGAATCAGATCGCGGTCGACTTCGTGCATCGCAAGATCAAGGAGAAGGTCCACGACCCCGAGGTCGCCGAGCTGCTCTGCCCGAAGGACCACCCCCTCGGCACGAAGCGCCTCTGCGTCGACCACGGCTACTACGAGACCTTCAACCGACCCAACGTCGAGCTCGTCGACATCAAGGACCACCCGATCGAGTGCGTGACCGAGCGCGGGCTCCGCGTGCGTGGCCGCGAGTGGGACTTCGACGCGATCATCTTCGCGACCGGGTACGACGGCATGACCGGGGCACTGCTGGCGGTCGACATCCGCGGCCGCGACGGTCGCGCGCTGCGCGAGGACTGGCGGGAGGGCCCGCACTCCTACCTCGGCTTCATGGTGCACGGGTATCCGAACCTCTTCACGCTGACGGGCCCGGGCAGCCCCTCGGTGCTCTCGAACATGATGACGAGCATCGAGCAGCACGCCGAGTTCTGCGACGCGGCGATCGGCCACTGCGTGGCGGCGGGGGTCGCCGCACTCGAGCCGACGGCGGAGGCGCAGGCCTGGTGGGATCGGGAGGTGCACGACGCGGCCCACGCCACGCTCTATCCGCAGGCCGCCTCGTGGTACATGGGCGCCAACATCCCGGGCAAGCCGCGCGTTTTCCTGCCCTACATCGGCGGCGTCGGCGCGTACAAGGAGATCTGCGAGGACGTCGTCGCCGACGACTGGCGCGGCTTCGCGGCGGTCTGACCCGGTCGCGCCCCGGCGCGAGCCTACGGCGCCGTGCGGGCGTGGCTGTACGTGAACTTGTGCACGCCGAGCTCGAGCATCGTCTCGGTCTCCAGCACCCCGGGCAGCGCGCGCGTGCGGGCGATGACCTCGCCGAGCGCGTCGGCGTCGGCGCAGATCAGCTGCGCGTAGACGTCGGCGCGGCCGGCGAGCGAGGAGACGTACGTCGTCTCGCTCCACGCGGAGAGCGCCGCGATGACCGCGTCCTGGTTGGCGCCCTCGACGCGCACGAGCATGAGCGCGAGCACGGAGTTGCCGAGCCGCATCGGGTCGACGAACGCCAGGAACCGCAGCGCGCCGAGGTGCTCGAGCTTGCGCACCCGACCGCGGACGGTGCCCTCGGACACCCCGATCTCGCGGGCGATGTCGCGATAGGCGCGGCGGCCGTCGTCGCGCAGCGCGCGGAGGATCGCCTCATCCGTGGCGTCGAGCGGGATCTCCTTCACGAGGCTGCGAATTGTACGCAATGCGCACGAGCGGCCATCATGGTTGCGAAGCGGATTGTTGCCGATTCTTCGCAACGCGTAATCACCGTGATTGCGCTTGCGGACGGACCGGACGATGCTCACCCCTATCAGCGCACACGTGCGCACGACTCGGAGGCGAGTGATGATCGAGATGCGGGGACCCGTATCCACCTGGGACGATCGGGGCGTCGAGCGCTCCGGCACGCTCCCCAACGACTGGTACACGTCGCGCGAGCTCTTCGACCTCGAGATGAAGACGCTGTTCCGCGACGTATGGACGTGCGTCGGTCGCACGGACCAGGTCGCGCACCCGGGCCAGTACTTCACCACGTCGGTCGCGAACGAGGAGCTCCTCATCTGCCGGGACGGCCAGGGCGCGCTCCGCGCGCTGTCGAACGTGTGCCTCCACCGCGCCGGACCCGTCGCGATCGGGACGGGCACCCGCAAGGCGTTCCAATGCCCGTACCACGGCTGGATGTACGAGCTCGACGGGCGCATCCGCAACGCGCGTGGCATGGACGGGACCGAGGAGTTCGAGACGGACGCCATGCGCCTGCCCGAGTTTCGCGTCGACACGTGGGGGCCGACCGTGTGGGTCACGCTCTCCGACATCGCGCCGCCCCTCGACGTCTGGCTCGGCGACATCACGCCGCGCCTGGAGAACTACCACGTCGACGAGCTCGAATTCGTCGGCGGGCGCCGATGGGAGATCGACTGCAACTGGAAGATGTACGTCGACAACTTCATGGAGGGGTACCACATCCCCTTCATCCACCCCGGGCTGACGCAGAGCCTGAGCCCGACGGTCTACACCTACCGGCTCGGCACGTACTCGAACGAGCAGTACGGGGCGGAGCCGCACCCGCGTGGCCCAGGGTCGCGCGTGGCCGGCATCCTCGGCGGCACGCAGGACCTGCGTCGGATCAAGCCGCCGATACCGGGCCTCTCGGACGA
>JBPCSR010000206.1:0-3865 GCA_051006935.1 Gaiellales bacterium | reverse complement strand
GCACCGGCGCCGCGCGACGCCGGATACTCTTTCGATGCTGTCAGCGGTCGCAAGCCCGTGGCGTTCCGCCCGTGCCGCGCGCTGCGCTGGAAGCTCGATCTCAACGGGCTGCCCGCCGTGCTCAAGCGCGACGTCGACCGTGCGTTCGCGCAGGTCGCGGCGCAGACGGGCATGCGCTTCGTGTACGCCGGGCCGACGACCGTGGTGCCGAAGCGGCACCGCAACAGCGCGGCCGACGCCGGTGCGGATCTCGTGTTCGCCTTCGCCGAGCAGGGCAAGAGGGTCAACCAGACGAACCTCGACCTCGGCCAGCACGGCCGCATCGACACGTTGGGGCGCGGCGGCTTCGACCGCATGTGGGGCGCGTACGCGCTCGGCGGCTCGGTCGTGATCGATGCGGCGAACGTGCCCGACCTCTCGCCGACCGAGCTGCAGCAGCTCGCCATGCACGAGCTTGCGCACGCCGTCGGCCTCGGCCACACGGCGCACGCCGGCGAGGTGATGCACGACGTGCTGGAGCACGCGACCGCGCAGTGGGGGCCCGGCGACCTGCGGGGCCTGCGGGCGATCGGGCGACAGGCGGGGTGCCTGCCGCGCGCCGGTCGGCCGCCGCTGGCCACGGCGGCGCTCGCGCCCGGCACGCGGACGGAGCTCCCGCCTGCGCCGACGGGGCAGCGCGTCGACGGCGCCGAGCTGCGCTGGGACGCGGACGCGACGCGGCAGACCGCGTTCTACGTGGTGCAGGCGGCGCGCACGCGCTACCTCGACGGCGCGTGGACGCCCTGGGAGACGGGGCCGGTGCGCACGGTGCTCGCGACTGCGCCGCTCGCGTACGCGCTGCCCGCCGGCTGGGAGGTGGCCGAGGACTCCTTCGTGTCGATGGTCGTGCGCGCCGTCAACGCGCGCGGCGTGGTGTCGTCGACGATGCGCATGCCCCGCAGCTCCCGATAGGCTCCGGCGCATGGGATGCGTCGAGCAGGCGGCGGCATGAGCGCGGCGTCGCAGGCCCCGCCACGCGCCGCCGCGATCCTCGCCACGCTGATCCTCGGTGCCGCCGTGGCGAACATGAACCTCTCCGTCGCGAACGTGGCGCTGCCGACGATCGGTCGCGACCTCGACGCGTCGCAGGTGTCGCTCAACCTCGTCGCCGTGGGCTTCACGCTCGGCCTCGCGGCGTCGGTGCTCTACCTCGGCGCGGTCGCCGATCGCTACGGGCGCAGGCTGATGCTCCTCGGCGGCCTCGCGCTGTCGATTCCGATGGCGCTGCTCTCGGCGTACGCGCCGGACGTCGAGGTGCTGGCGCTGGCGCGCGTCGGCGGCGGCATCGCGGCCGGCATGGCGTTCCCGACGACGCTGTCGATCGTCGTCGCGCTCTTCCGCGGCCAGCCGCAGACCCGCGCGATCGCGCTGTGGACCGGCATCGGCTGCGGGGCGTCCGCGCTCGGGCCGGCGGTGGCGGGCTACCTGCTCGAGAACCACGGCTGGGGCTCGGCGTTCATCCTCACCGTCCCGATCGCCGCCGTGGCGCTCGTGCTCGCCCTGTTCCTGATCCCGCGCGAGCTCGGCGAGGACGACACGCCGGTCGACCACCTCGGCGGGGTGCTGTCGGTGCTTGCGATCGGCCTGTTGACGCTCGGCCTGCACTTCGTCTCCATGCCCGCGGAGGCGCGCATCGGGGGCATCTGGCTCGTGGGGAGCGTCGTCGCCTTCGCGCTGTTCGCCTGGCGGCAGCGGCGCGCCGAGCATCCGCTGTTCGATCTGGCGATCGCGTCGCGCCGCATCTTCTGGGTGGCGGCCCTGACGGGCCTGATCGTCTTCGGCACCCTCGTCGGCTCGATGTTCGTCGGCCAGCAGTACGTGCAGAACGTCCTCGGGTACTCGACGTTCGAGGCCGGCTGCGCGGCGCTGCCCATGAGCGTCGCGATGGTGCTCGCCTCGCCCGTCGCCGCACGGATGATCGAACGCCGCGGCACGCGGCAGACGATGGCGGCGGGCATCATCTTCGTGCTCGCCGGCATCGCGCTGATGTTCACGTGGCGCGAGGGCGCGTCGTACCTGCCCGTCGGCGCCGCCTACGCGGTGATCGGCATCGGCATCGGCCTCGCCGGCACGCCCGCCTCGCGGTCGATCATGGCGGCCGTCCCGCGGCACCGAGCCGGCATGGGGTCCGGCACCACCGACCTCCAGCGCGACCTCGGCGCCGCCGTCATGCAGTCGGTCCTCGCGATCTTCCTCACGCGCGAGTACACGGCGTCGGTCAACCAGCAGCTCGCCGACCTGCCGGCCGCGCAGCGCTCGTCGATCAGCGAGCAGACGGCCGGCATCCTGCGCGACTCGTTCGGCGGGGCGCAGCAGCTGGCCGAGCGCTACCCGCAGCAGGGTGAGGCGATCATCAAGGGCGCGCGCACCGCCTTCATCGACGGCTCCGCCGCGGCCATCGCCGTCGCGCTGATCGCGGTCGCGCTCGGCCTCCTCGTCACGTGGTTCGGCTTCCCGCACCGCGACGAGGAGCTCGCGCTCGAGACCGAGTACGCGCGCGAGCAGTAGCCCCGCAACGCAGGAGGGGGCGGTGCCGGAGCACCACCCCCTCGAACCTGCGTTCGCTCAGCGGAGGATCAGCTGGCGCTGTCGGCCACGCCGGCGATCGGCTTGGCCGGATCGAAGATCATCCACTGCGCGGCGATCGCGAGGACCGTCGCGATCAGGATCATGATCACGAGGACCGCGCCGCTGAAGACGGCGGTCAGCACCCAGCCGCCGAGGCTGAACACGAGGAAGACCCAGAACCAGGGGGACTTCATGCCCGTCTGCTCCGAGATCTTGTTCAGCCACACCAGCTCGAGGATGACGCCGACGATCGGGATGATGAAGAGGATCACGAGCCAGGGGCTCGCGGCGGCGAGACGCGCCCAGCGCGTGAAGTTGAGGAACGGCACGAACGAGAGCCAGCCGTTGCCGACGCCCGATGCCTCGCAGAGCTTCATCAGGCGGATGCCGACGACGATCCAGCCGATGATGCTGATGATGCCGAATATCGAGAATTCGGTAGTGCCCATGGTTCGACCCCCCGGTCGGAGAACGTGTAGATTCCCGTCTGTTTGCCGCTGGCAGCGCGAATCCTGCCTTCCGCAGGGCGTCGTTCGGTAGCATCGGCTCCAGATGGCGGGTGATGGCGATATCCAGTGCGGCGTGTGCCGCCGCAGCCTCCTGACGGGCGAGCGGCCGCTGGCCTACCTCGATCCGCGCTCGGGCGGCGAGGTGGTCGTGTGCCCGCTGTGCGTGGACCGCGCCGAGCGCAACGGCTGGCAGCTGGTCGAGCAGGAGCAGCGGCAGGTGGCGGCGGTGGCCGACGACGCCGACCGCACCGTGCGGCTCCTCAAGGCGCAGGTCAACACGCTGCAGACGCAGCTCGAGTCGACGGTCGAGACGCTCGAGGACACGCGCGATCATTCGACCGCGCGTGCGACGGAGCTCGACACGCTCGCCGCGCGGCTCGCCGACGCCGAGGCCGAGGGCGCCGCCGTGCGCGCCGCGCTGGCCGAGACGGAGCGCCGGCTCGAGCAGGTGCGGCACGAGCTCGAGGAGTCGCGCGCCGCGCAGACGACGCTGATGCGCGCGCGCCGGCGCGAGGCCGACGAGGTGTACCTCGCCGGGATCGCCGCGGAGGTCTTCAACCGCTCGCCGCAGGCGGCGACGATCGGCCTCCTGACCGGCCTGCACGGCGCGCCCGCGGTGCAGAACGACGTGATCGGCATCGACCTGCCGCGCACGGTGCGCATCCGCTTCGGCTGGCCGCAGGGCGGGCGCGACTACCGGGTCGACGTCGACCTCGTGGCGCGCCGCTTCGACCTCGTCGACCTCGTGC
>JBPCSR010000205.1:0-8260 GCA_051006935.1 Gaiellales bacterium | reverse complement strand
CTCTACGAGCGCTCGCAGCGGCGCGTCGCGGAGCTCGAGGCGCTCGGCAGCATCTCGCAGGCCGTCGCCGAGTCGCTCTACCTCGAGGAGGCGCTCGCCCACATCGCCGAGGCCGCGGCGCGCGCCGCGCACGCGGAGGTCTGCGCGCTGATCGTCGACGGGCCCGAGGGCACGGCGATCGCGAGCCGCTCGGCGGCCGAGGGGCCCGCCGACGCGGAGCTGATCGTGCTCGGCGAGCGGGCGCCGATCGATGCGGACGGCGTCTTCGCGCTGCCGCTCCTGTGGAAGGCGCGTCGCGTGGGTGCGCTCGTCGCGACGACGCCGGCGCGGCGCGCGTTCACCGACGAGGAGCGGATCCTCCTGCGCTCGGTCGCCAACCAGGCGGCGACGGCGGTCGAGTCGGGCCGCGGCGTGATGCGCGGCATCGTCGCCCAGGAGATCCACCACCGCGTCAAGAACAACCTGCAGACGGTGGCGTCGCTGCTGCGCCTGCGCGCCAGCGGGGCCGACCCGCAGCGCGCGCTGTCGGACTCCGTCGACCGCATCCTCTCGATCGCCGAGGTGCACGATCTCCTGACCGCGAGCCGCGAGGGCGACGTGGACCTGAGCGACCTGATCCGCCGGGTCTCGGCGATGCTCGGGCACGGGCTCGGCACGCCGGCCGCGGAGGAGGAGATCGCGCACGTCGAGGTGCCGGGCGACGCCGCCACGGCGGTCGCGCTGATCTTCTCCGAGCTCTACGCCAACGCGCACGAGCACGGCGGCGGCGACGTGCGCGTGGCGCTGCGCCGGGCGGGCGACGCGATCGAGCTGACCGTCGCCGACGCGGGCCCGGGCCTGCCCGACGACTTCGACCCGGACCGCTCGCTCGGCCTCAAGATCGCGCGAGCGCTGGCGGCCGACCAGCTGCGCGGCGAGCTGGTGCTCGCCGATGGCTCGCCGGGCGTCGTCGCGCGCCTGATCTGGAGCGCCGCATGAGGGTGCTGATCGCGGAGGACGAGACGATCATCCGCCTCGACGTCCGCACGCTGCTCGAGCGCGCCGGCCACGACGTCGTCGCGGAGGCGCGCGACGGCGAGGAGGCCGTGGCGCTCGCCGCCGAGCACGAGCCGGACCTCGTGATCATGGACGTGCGCATGCCGCACCTCGACGGGATCGAGGCGGCGCGCGCGATCACGGACCGCCGACCGGTGCCGATCGTGATGCTGACGGCCTACGCCGAGCAGGATCTCGTCACGCGCGCCTCCGAAGCCGGCGCCTTCGCGTATCTCGTGAAGCCGTTCCGCGAGGTCGACCTGCTGCCCGCGATCGACACGGCGCGGGCGCGCTTCGACGAGCTCGCCGCGCTGCGCGACGAGGCCGCCGACCTCGCCGAGGCGCTCGCCTCGCGCAAGGCGGTCGAGCGGGCCAAGGGGATCCTGATGCGCCAGGACGGCATCGACGAGGCCGAGGCCTTCCGCCGCATCCGCGCCGCGAGCCAGAAGACCGGCCGCACGATGCGCGTGGTCGCGGAGGCGCTGATCGCGACGTTCGAGGACGGCGCGGGGTGAGCGTCTCGCCCGACGTCGTCGAGCGCCAGCGCGCGGGCGGCGGCACGGAGCTCGGCCCGCCGTGGCGCGTGATCGTGCTCAACGACGATCACAACACCTTCGAGGGCGTGGCCCGGGCGCTCGCGGCGGTGATCCCCGGGCTCGACTACGCCCGCGGCATGGCGCTCGCCAACCGCATCCACCGGTCGGGCCGCGCGATCGTCTGGAGCGGGCACCGCGAGCTCGCCGAGCTGTACCACGAGCAGCTGTCCGAGCGCGGGCTGACGATGGCCCCGCTCGAGCAGTAGGCCGCTAGGCGTACAGGCGCCGGAGGAGCTCCTCCGGCGTGGTCAGCCACGCGCCGAGGCCGAGCAGCCGACCGAGCAGCGCGTCGTAGAGGACGGCCTCCTCCTCCGCGTGCTCGCCGGCGAAGCGCTCCACCCGGATGCTCAGCGCCGCGCCGCCGCCGACGTCGAGCAGCGTGCGCAGGCCGGGGTCGGGCTCGTCGCCGAGCAGCGGCAGCTCGATCCAGTCGTCCGCCCGCTCGGCCGCGGCGTCGTAGCCGCGCGTGGGGAACGCCGTGCCGCGGCGGAAGCCCGGTCGCGCTGCGATGCGGATGCCGGGCGGCGTGTCGAGCGCGAAGCCGAGCACACGCACCTGGGCCTGCTGCTCGGGCTCGAGCAGGTCGACCGAGCGCAGCGCCGAGTGCACGCGGTGCGCCCGCTCGACGGCCGCGATCCGCTCGTAGGGCTGCAGCGGGGGCTCCTTGGCGCCGCGCGCGAGACGCCCGCGCAGCCCGCCGTGCACGGTGGGGAAGGGACGCGCCTCGTGCACGAGGGCGATCGCGCACGTCGCACCCTCGGGCCACGGTGCCGCGACGCGCAGGCGCTCGCCGCGGACCCAGTCGGCCACCTGCGCGCGGATCGCGTCGACGGGCGTCGCCCAGGGGTCCTCCGCGGCGGCGCCGTGCAGCTGCCGGAAGGCGAACGCCACGGGGTCGCGCTCGGCCGGCGCGGGCGAGTCCCACGCCGTCGGGTCCGACGGGAGGGCGGCATTCGGCCACTCGAGCACGACGCTGCCCGTGCGCACCACCTGCACCCCGCTCGAGGCGAGCAGGTCCGTCAGCGTCGCGGAGGCGCGGGCCCCGATCGCGGACGCGCCGCCGATCGCGAGCTGCACCGCCTCCTTCACCGATGCACTCCGTGCGCGGCGTTCCACGCGTCTGCGCTCTCGCGCAGACCCGGGCCGGTCGGCCCCTCGAGGGCGTTGCGGATGTGGAGGTCGAGCTCGGTGCGCGGCAGGCCCGGCGCCAGCCGGCGCAGCGGCCCCGGCAGCGCCGAGAGGCGCGACAGGCCGGAGAGCGCGGCGTACTGCCCGGCCAGCGCGAGCCGGGCCGCATCGCCGGAGACGCCGGGGTGGTGCTTGGCCCAGTAGCGACGGCGGCTCCGCCAGAACTCCACGATCCGGCGGGACGGGTCGCCGCCGGTCGAGGCGCGCACGTGGTGGCGCACCACGGCCTGCGGGACGACGTGCGTGGCGAACCAGCGGTCCGACAGGCGGCGCTGCAGGTCGGTCTCCTCCGAGAACATGTAGAAGCCCTCGTCGAACGGTCCGGTCAGCTCGACCGCGGAGCGGCGCAGGAGCAGCGCGCAGCCGCTTGCCCAGTCGACGGCGGCGGGCGCGCCGTCGACGCGCTGCTCGACGCCGGCCTGCCCGAGCGTCGCGAGGCTGCGCAGGCACGTCGCCGGGTCGGGGAAGCGGAAGGCCGACGGCTGGTGGCGGCCGTCGGGGTAGGTGATGCGCGGCGCCGCGACGGCGACCTCCGGGTGCGCGCCGAGGTGCGCCACGAGCAGGTCGATCGCGCCGGGCTCGACCGTCGCGTCGTCGTTGAGGATCAGGTGGTGCGGCGCGTCGCTGCGCGCCAGCAGGCGGTTGTGGTTCGCGCCGAAGCCGTCGCGATGGTCCTGCTCGACGAGGTCGACGTCGGGGAAGCGCTCGCGGACGGCGGCGCAGGTGCCGTCCTCGGAGGCGTTGTCGAGGACGTGGACGGTGTGCTCGGTCTGCGGCCGCCCCGGCCCGGCGAGGGCCGTCAGCGCCTCGAGGAGCAGCTCGCGATTGCCGTGGGCGACGATGGCGACGGCGAGCCGGGCGCTCACCGCTCGAGGCCCCGCGCGCGCAGCTCCGCCATCGCCTGGTCGACGCGGTCATCGGCCTCCTGCCCGGCGAGCCATTCGGCCAGCTGGCCGAGTCCGGTGCCGACCTCCACCTCCGCGCGGAAGTCGAGGAGCTCCGCGGCGCGTGTGGGATCGCCGATGCAGTGGCGGATGTCGCCGGCCCGGTAGCGACCGACCACCTCCGGCTCGATCGCGAGGCCGAGACCGCGGGCGAGTCCCTGGGCGACGTCGGCGACGCTCGACGGATGCCCCGTGCAGACGTTCAGCGCGGCGCCGTCGACGTCGGACTCGACGGCCAGGTGGAAGGCGCGGGCGACGTCGGTCACGTGCACGAAGTCGCGGGTCTGGAGGCCGTCCTCGAACGCGACGGGGGCGTGGCCGTTGAGCAGGCGGCTGGCGAAGATCGCGGCGACGCCGGTGTACGGGTTGCCGAGCGCCTGGCGCGGGCCGTAGACGTTGAACAGGCGCAGGGCGAGCGCGGCGACGCCGTACGCGGCGCCGACGGAGAGGCACAGCTCCTCGTGGTCGCGCTTCGTGACGGCGTAGACGGAGGTGGGGAGCAGCGGCTTGGTCTCCGCGGTCGGCTCGGGCTCGAGCGGCCCGCCCGCGGCGGTCTCGAGCTCCCAGCGGCGCGCGGCGAGCTGGTGCTCGGGCCGCAGACCGGGGGCGAGCCCGTGCGCGCCCGTCGCGGGGTCGTGGTACTGGCCCTCGCCGTAGATCGACATCGACGAGGCGACGACGAGGCGGCGGATGCGCTCGCGGCGCGCGACGAGCTGCTCGAGCAGCGCCGCGCAGCCGATGCTGTTGACGTCGACGTAGCGGCGGATCTCGTACATCGACTGCCCCACGCCGACGGCGGCGGCGAGGTGCACGACGGCGTCGGCGTCGTCCATCGCGCGTCCGAGCGACTCCTCGTCGCGGACGTCGCCGACGACCAGCTCGACGGCCGGGTCGAGGTAGGCGGGCGGACCGTCCGGGTGCACCTGCGGGTCGAGGCAGTCGTACGCCCGGACCTCGTGGCCGGCGGCCAGGAGGCGGTCGGCGAGATGCGAGCCGATGAACCCGGCCCCGCCTGTCACGAGCACGCGCATACGCGGCATGGTACGGGGCGCCCGCCCCTCCTGCGCCTGGCCGCTAGCCTCGGCGGCGGGCGAAGGCGGTCTCGGCGCCGCTGACGGTCCAGATCGGATCGAGCGCCTGCACGTCGGCCGCCTGCTGGCCCTCGATGCGGATCGCGTCCTGCACGCGGGTGGCGCGGCGCGACATGCTGATCGCGTCGAGGACGACGACGGTGCCGCCGCGCTTGTGGAAGCGCAGGATCGCCGCGTACTCCGCAGGCGTCCACACGGGCGCGCCGCTGATGATCAGCACCTTGGTGCGGGCCGGCACGCCGTGGTCCTCGATCGCCATGTCGGTGATCGCGCCGACCGTGCGGCGGGTCGCCGTGCGGGCCTGCGCGGCGATGTGCCCGAGCGCCGCGTACGCGCTCTCGCTCCCGTCGGGGAGCGGCCGGTCGAGTGCGAGCGGCGCCGGCGGCATGTCGGGGAAGCCGGACAGGTCGGCGTCGGCGGGGTTGGTCGCCTGCCACGAGTAGAGCGGCTCCATCACGAGCACCCGCGCGCCGCCGGCGACCGCGTTCGGGGCCCAGGCCTTCCAGCCGCCGCCGACGATCTGCACGGCGTAGAAGCCCGCGCCCACCGGCGGCAGCTTGACCGCGCCGGGAGCGCCCTTCGCGCGGGCCACCAACTCGCCGGGGAACGCGTGCCCCGGTCGGTGGCGGGTCAGCGCGACGTCGGCGAGGAGCGTGACGGGCGAGAGCGACGGCGTCAGCGCGACGGTCTCGACGCCGACGACCTGCGCGGGCGCGAGCTCGTTCGGCCTGACCACGGTCGGCGCGGTCACGAGGTTGCCGCCGCGGTCCTCGGCGCTCCAGCCGACGATGTACGACCCGGGCTCGGCGGGCTGGCCCATCTTGGCGAGCGGCAGGTTGCCGACGTCGCCCGACCAGTGCATCTGCTTGCGCAGCTGGAACCGGATGTCGGTCTCGCGGCGCACGAGCCGAGCCGCGCCATTGGGCTGCACGCGACGCACGTCGAGCCGGAACTTCGTCGGCTCGTTCGCGCTGAGCGTGAAGCCGTAGCTGCCCGCGGCGCCGGCGAGGCCCGGGGCGATGCGCTGTCCCGGCTTGGCGTCGGACGTGACCTTCGGCGGCGTCGCGTCGAGCGTGATCACGTCGGGGATGCGGATCGTGCGGTCCTGGCGCTGGAGCCGGATCGCGAAGCGGTACGCGCCGTCGGGGGCGAGCTCGCCGTTGGCCAGGTGCCCGTCCCACGCGGCGCGGATGCGGCGGCCCGTCTGCCGGTCGTCGGCCTGCGCGATCTGCTGGTCGTCGGCGTCGAAGATCACGACGTCGGCGCGGTCGGGCTTGCGCAGCCCGACGGTCAGCGTGGCCTCGCGCCGCGTCGGGCGGTAGGCGTTCGGCGAGAAGGTGGCGCTGGCGATCTTGGGCGCGATGATCGGCGACGGCGCGCTCTTCAGCACCTGGGCGCGGAAGAAGACGATCGCGGCGCCGGCCACGAGCGCGAGCATGAGCAGAGCAGCCAGGATCCGCAGGGGTCGCTCCACGGCGCCAATCCTAAAGGGGATCGTCGGCCTCGGGCGATGGCGCCGCACGCTCCTCGAGGATGCGCCGCGAGGCGTCGCGGAGCCCGCGCAGCACGGCCAGGGCCTCGGGCCACGCGCTGTCGGGGACGAGCAGGTGGTCGCGCGACGCGGTGCCGACGAGCACGATCGGGACGTTGCGCTCGGCGAGCGCGCCGGCGATCGTCGAGGCGAAGCCGGTGAGGTCCGGGGGCAGCTCGGCGACGAGCAGGATCGCGCGCAGGCCGTCCTGCCGGGTGTCGGCGGGCGGCAGCGTGTCCGCCAGCGCCGTGCGCAGCACGAACGTCGTCTCGAGCGGATCGTCGATACGGGCGCCGAAGCCCTCCGCCAGCAGCGCCTCGGGCGATGGCGGAGCCGACCCGCGGCCGTAGCCGAGCAGCGTGAACTCGTGCTCGAGCAGCATCGGGTCGAGCGCCGCGAGGGCCTCGACGAGCATGGGCGCGTCGTCGTGCACGGGCGGAGCCTATCGCCTACGGGATCGCCGGCAACGCCTCCGCCCGCAGCACGTCGAGGTAGCGCGTGCTGCGGAAGGCGACCTCGTCGTCGCCGTGCGTGGGCTGGCCGATCCCGCGCGTGACGAGCCGCCGCAGGAGGGGCTCGGGCAGCCAGCGGTACCAGCGCTGCACCTGGTTGAGGCGGCGGTAGCCGCCGAGGTGGGCGGCGTGCAGGGCCGCATACCTCGCCCGCGCCTCGTCGGCGGTGATCGCGCCCGCCAGCGCGCGCGCGATCAGGCGCCCGGCGCCGGCGCCGAAGTAGGCGGCCGGACGGATCCCCTCGAGCGTCACGGGCAGCGCATGGCCGGCGGCGTCGCCGGCGAACAGCACGCCGTCGGCGACGGGCGGGCGCGGCACGCAGGCGATCGCGCCGCCGTGGTGCTCCGTGCCGGCGCCCAGCCGATCACGTGCCCGCAGGCGCGCCATCGGCCCCTGCAGCGGCTCCTTGATGAACGAGCCGACGCCGGCGCGCACGTGGTCGCCGGCCGCGAACGACCAGCCGTAGCCCGAGCGCAGGAGCGCGCGGTCGAGGTAGAAGCCGAAGCCGTCGGCGGTGGGCGCCTGGGCGATCGGCACGTGGTCCTCGGTGCCGATCACGAGTGCGGCGTCGCGTCCCTCCGTCGGCCCGGCGGCGTCGAGCACGCGGCGCCAGCCGGAGGCGTCGAGCAGCCAGTCCGCCTCGAGGGCGTCGCCATCGGCCGTGCGCACGGCGCGGCCCTCGCGCCCGACCACGCGCACCTGCGCGAAGCGCGCGTCGCCCTGCGCGGCGAGCAGGTGGCAGGCCCGCGCGTAGTCGATCACGCAGAAGGCCTCGGGCAGACGCACGTTCCACCGCGTGCCGCCGACGTGGACGCGCATGCGCGCATCGGCGTGGAGGATCGCGGCGTCGATGCCGAGCCACTCGGCGAGGCGCACGGGCAGCGCGCAGGCCGACGTCTGGTGCGCGCCGATGGGCGAGCGGTCGACGAGCAGCACATCGCGCCCGCGCAGCTCGCGCGCGGCGGCGAGCCCGGCGAACGAGGCGCCGACGATCAGGACCTCCGTCATCTCAGGCGGCGGCCCGCGCGGCCGCGGCGCCGGCGCGCCGGCCGAAGACGCAGACGTCGAGCAGCGAGTTGCCCATCATGCGGTTGCGGCCGTGGACGCCGCCGGTGATCTCGCCGGCCGCCCAGATGCCGGGCACGGTGGTGGCGCCATCGGCGTCGATCACGAGCCCGCCGTTCTGATAGTGCAGGACGGGGTACACGGGGATCGGGTCGACGAGCGGATCCAGTCCCGCGCGGCGGTAGCGGCGCAGCGTGTACGGGAACGACGTCTCGGCGTCGGCGGGGTCGACCGGCGAGCAGTCGAGGTGCACGGCGGGCCGGCCGTCGGGCGTCGTGACGCCGCGCCCCTCCGCGCA
>JBPCSR010000204.1:0-6815 GCA_051006935.1 Gaiellales bacterium | reverse complement strand
CGCACTACGTCTCGCACATCTGCGACGAGTCGAACACGTGGACGACGTCCGACTGGGTGAGCGAGTCCTCGCAGTGGGAGCGCCTGATGCTCGACGTGAGCGCGGTCAACCACCTGGCCAAGCCGATCACGCCCGTGGTGACGAAGGACGACTTCCACGGCGGCCGCACCCCGTGCCTGATGGGCGACAAGACGGCGCTCTACGCGGCGTCGCGGCAGATGGGCTGGGAGTACGACGCCAGCGAGGAGGGCATCCTCGGGCAGTGGCCCACGCGCCAGCAGGGCATCTGGAGCTTCCCGCTGCCGTCGATCCACCGCTTCGGCTCGAAGTACGCGACGCTGGCGATGGACTACAACTTCTACTTCAACCACGGCAAGACGGCGAGCCCCGCGCGCCAGAAGACGCTGGAGAACTGGACGTACCGGAGCTACATCGGCGCGCTCAAGGGGCTCTACCGCTCGAACCGCGCGCCGCTGATCCTCGGCTCGCACTTCGCCACGTGGAACGGCGGCGCCTACAACCGCGCGCTCGTGCGCACGCTCGAGCAGGCGTGCACGATGCCCGAGGTCGCGTGCGTCGACTTCATCACGCTCGCCCGCTGGCTCGACCGGCAGTCGCCGGCGCAGCTGGCGAAGTGGAACGCGGGCGACTTCAAGCAGACGCCGTAGGGTCGGCGGCCTACGCCGCGCTCGGCTGCGGGCCGTCGTGGCCCTCGATCACGATCAGCTCGCCATCGCTGCAGGCCTCGCGGATCGCGCGCGCCGCCTGGTACTCCGGCGAGCGGTAGCACGCGAGCGCGTCGGCGTACGTCGGGAACTCGATCACGACGTTGCGGGAGCGCGCCTCGCCCTCGGCCTCGCCGATCGCGCCGCCGCGGACGAGGAAGCGCGCGCCGAAGCGGGCGTAGGCCGGGCCCGCCGCGGCGATGTAGCCCTGGTAGGCGTCGGCGTCGTGGACGTCGATCCGGCCGATCCAGTAGCCGCGGGGCTCGGGCATGGTCAGCGGTTGCCGACGGAGAACGGCGTCTCGCCGGGGAAGATGTAGCCGCGGCGGCGCGCTTCGCGCACCAGCATCTCGCGGGTGCCGAGCGCGTCACGCTCCTCGATCGCCCGCTCCTTGGCCGTGCGGGCCTCGGCGAGCTGGGTGCGTGCGCTCGTCAGCTCCGACTGCGCCGTGCGGTACGCGCGGATCGGCTGGACGAAGAGGATCGCGAGGACCACGACGATGCCGATGACCACGAGCTTCCGCACGCCGCCCGTTTCGCCGTGCGGGCGGCGGCTCCTTCCGCGTACCCTGTCGGCCGTGATCGACGCCACCGATCTCGCGCTCCTCGAGGAGCAGCTGGGGCGTACGCCCTATCCGCCGCTGCGCGTCGCGTGCCGATGCGCAGCCGGGCGTCCGGTCGTCGTCGAGCAGCCGCCGCACACGCCGGACGGGGCGCCGTTCCCGACCGCCTACTGGCTCGCCTGCCCGGGGCTCGTGGAGGCCGTGTCGACGCTCGAGTCGGCCGGCGGCGTGCGCGCGCTCGAGGAGCGGATCGCGGTGGACGAGGAGCTCGCGGCGGTGTTCGACGAGGCGATGGCGCGACACCGGGCGCTCCGCCCCGCGTTCGGCCTCGGCATCGGCGGGGTGCGCGCGCCGCGCGCGGTCAAGTGCCTGCACGCGCACGTGGCGTTCGCGCTCGCCGACCCGCCGTACCCGATCGGCGACGAGCTGCTCGCCGCGGCGGGAGGCATCCCCGCCAGGTGCTGCATGGAGGACGCATGACGCTCGACCCGCAGACCGAGGTCGCGGTGCAGGCGTGGGGGGAGGCCGCCGGCGCGGCGCGGCGCGCGCGGGCCGGGCTCGACGCGCGCGGCCTGGCGGCGTTCGAGCGCGCGTACAGCGCGGTGCACGGCGAGCTGATCCGTCGCGTGGGCCAGCAGTTCACGCTGGCCGAGCTGGCGTCCGCGTGGCGCGAGGCCGACCGCTGGGCGCCCGACGTGGCACGCGACGCCGCGCAGCCCGCAGCGCCTCCGCGCTCCACGCCGCTGCTCGTCGACCTCGCCTGCGCGCGCCTGCAGCGCAGCGCCCGCGACGCGCGCCGCTAGGCCTCGGCGTCGTCCGCGTCGTCGTCGGCCGACTCGGCCGCGGCGGCCGTGCCGATCGCGATGCCCGTCGCCGTGACGGTGACAGCGCCTTCGGCCACGTCGCTCCAGTGCGCGCGGTAGGCCTCCGACTCGAGCACGCCGGCGTCGATCCGGATCACCACGCCGTCGGCGGTGTGCTCGATGCGCGCGGGGATCGTCTGCGCGCGACTGCGGCCGCGACCGCGGCCGCCACGGCGTCCGCGCCGCCGGCGCTTCGCGGTGCCCGCCTCCTCGGCGTCGGCCGCGTCGTCCCCGCCCGTCGTCGGCGCCTCGGTTGTCGGCGTGGCCGATGTCCTGCGCCCGGGCTTCGGCTTGTCGGCCTTGGGCTTTTCGGCCTTGGACTTGTCGGCCTTGGGCTTGTCGGCCTTCGGCTTCGCGGCGCGCGGCGCCCGCGCCTTGGCGGGCGCCGGCGACTCATCGGGGCGGAGCAGTCCCTGCTTGCGGCGGAAGTCCGCGATCTGCGCCGGTGTGACGTCGAGCTGGTGCGCGATCCAGATGTCGGTGACGCCCTCGCCGACCCACGTGCGGATCTGGTTCAGCTGGGGCTTGAGGGACGGGGCGCGAGCCATTGGCGCGTAGCCTACCCCGCCGGGGCCTGTGACCCCGTCAGGCGCCGAACGCCGAGCGCAGCGTGCGCAGCGACAGGTAGATGAACGTGCCGGCGATCAGGGCGAGCACGAGCACGATCAGCAGGAAGCGCACGCGCGCCCAGCGGCGTTCCCGCACGCGCACCGCGGTAGCCTCGCGCTCGGCCCGCGCCAGCGCCAGCTCGGTGAGGAGCTCGATCTCGAGCTCGCGGTCCGCGGGGTCCGGCGAGAGGGGCGGCGTGCTCACGCGGCACACGGTAGCGACCGGGGACACCACCGGCAGACCGGCAGGAAATCCTGGGCTAGAGTGGAACGCGATCCTCCGATGCGTCTTCGCTCCACCTTCCCCATCGCCGCGATCGCCGTGACCGCCCTGCTCGCGTGCAGCGCCAGCGCCTTCGGTCAGGACACGACGACGACCACGATACCCGCGCCCACGGGGATCGCGCCCGCCGGCTCGTACGTGGCCGGCGTCGACGTCTCCGGCCAGGACTCCGCGACCGCGTTCGCGACGGTCACCGGCGCCTTCGCGCAGCCGGTCGTGATCCGCATCGGCAAGCGCGTCTTCAAGATCACCGACGCGCAGGTCGCCGCCACGCACGCCATCCAGGCGGCGGTCGACGAGGCCGTCAACCGCACGGCCGGCGGCAACACCCCGGTCGACACGGCGTACAACGAGACGAAGCTGCAGGCGGCGGTCGACAAGGTGATCCGCATGGCCAGCACGCGCGGCAGCGAGGCGCGCTGGCAGCTCGCCCGCACGAAGCCGATCCTCAGGCTCGGCCGCCCGGGCAACGCGCCCGACCGCGCCGTCATCGTCGAGCAGGTGCGCAACGCGATCTCGCTGCCCGGCCTGCGCGCGGAGCAGTCCGCCGTCCCGCTGGCCCCGGTCAACTCCGAGGCCACGCTCGCGAAGCTCGGCTACGTCATCGTCGTCTCGAAGGGCGACCGCCAGCTGACGATGTGGGCGCCGGTGCGCGGCCGCGCGAAGCCCGTCCTCAAGTTCCGCGTCGCCGTGGGCGCGCCGTCGTTCCCGACGCCCTCCGGCCACTTCACGATCGTCAACATGCAGAAGAACCCGTGGTGGTACCCGCCGTCGTCGACCTGGGCGGCCGGCGAGCAGCCGGTGCCGCCGGGGCCGAGCAACCCGCTCGGCACGCGCTGGATGGGCCTCGACCGCGAGGACGTCGGCATCCACGGCACGCCCGACTCGGGCTCGCTCGGCGGCTTCGCCTCGCACGGCTGCATCCGCATGTACATCCCGTCCGCCGAGCGCGTCTACAGCCTCGTCCGGCTCGGGACGCCCGTGATCATCTACTAGGCCCCCGCGGCCGTAGACTTCGCGGCGGTGAAGCGCCTCGTCGCAATCGCAGTGGCCGTCGTGCTGCTCGCCCTCGGGATCGTGCTCGGGAAGGCGGTCATGCGCTCGTCGGGAGAGCGCGCGTTCCCGTCCGAGGTGGCCAGCGGCTCGCTGCCGCCGGCGCCGCCGTTCTCGCTGCCGAACCTCGACGGCGGCGGCACGACGTCGCTCGCCTCGCTGCGCGGACGCGTGGCGGTGGTCAACTTCTGGGCCTCGTGGTGCGCGCCGTGCAAGGACGAGGCGCCGATCCTCGAGGACTACTGGGAGACGGAGGCGAAGCCGCAGGGCGTCGCGCTCGTCGGCATCGACACGCAGGACCTCACGGACGACGCGCGCGCATTCGCCCGCACGTACGGCCTCACGTACCCGCTCGTCCACGACGACGGCGGCGACGTCGCGCGCGCCTACGGCGTGAGCGCATTCCCCGAGACCTTCGTGCTCGACGCGCAGGGGCGGGCGGTGGCGTGGTTCCCCGGCGAGGTCACGGCGAAGGGCCTGCGCGCCGCGGTCGCCAAGGCGGGCGCCTCGTGACGCGCCGGCTCGCCGTGCTCGCGCTGCTGCTCCTCGCGCTCCTGCCCGTGGCGGCGTCGGCCGCGCAGCCGCGCTTCTCGATGACGGAGATCGAGACCGAGCTGATGTGCCCGACCTGCCAGTCGCGCCTCGACCTCTCGCACAGCCCCGCGGCCGACCGCATCCGCGCGTTCGTCGAGCGCAAGCGCGCCGCCGGGTGGACGAAGGAGCAGGTCAAGGACGCGCTCGTCGCCGACTTCGGGCCGTCGGTGCTCGCCGCGCCGCCGGCCTCGGGCATCGGGCTCGTGGCGTGGGTCGTGCCCGCGGTGCTCGTGCTCGGCGGCGTGGCCGTCGTGGTCGCGCTCACGCTCGTCTGGCGCCGCCGACGCGCGCCCGCCGAGCCCGCCGCGGCGCCGCTCGACGCGCGCCTCGAGGATCGCGTCGACGCCGCGCTGCGCGACCTCGCCGATGACGAATAGCCCGAGGGGCTTCGGTATGCTGCTGGCGCGCAATCCGACGCGGAGGAACCCGTGACCTACGTCATCACCGAGCCCTGTATCGACAAGAAGGACAAGTCCTGCGTGGACGTCTGCCCCGTCGATTGCATCCACGAGACGGATCGCATGCTGGTGATCGACTCCGAGGAGTGCATCGACTGCGGCGCCTGCGAGCCCGAGTGCCCGGTCGAGGCGATCTTCCCCGAGGACGCCGTCCCGGTGAAGTGGGAGGGGTTCATCAAGATCAATTACGCGTACTCGGAGGGCACGGACGCGGTCAACGCGCTCGTGACCGAGCGCATCGAGGCGTCCCCGCCCGAGCACCTGTAAGGATCGGCCGCCGGGGCGCGACGACACGCCGTGGCCCTTCAGCTGATTCTCGGGCCGGCGCACGCCGGCAAGATCGCGGAGCTGTACGGCCGGTACCTCGCCGAGCTCGGCTCGGGTCGACGGGCCGCGCTCGTCGTGCCCGGCAGCGACGCCAAGGCGCAGACGCAGCGTGAGCTGCTCGACCGCGCGCCGGCCGTCGTCGGCGCCGACGTGGTCGACTTCGACGAGCTCTTCGAGCGCATCCTGCGGCTCACGGGCGACGGCCGCCAGCTGCTGCGCGGCGGGGCGCGCCAGATCCTGCTCCGCCGCGTGCTGCCCGACGCGCCCGAGTCGCTCGGCACGCGGCTGCAGCGCCTCGGCTCCGAGCTGCTCGACCCGGCCGCCGTGCGCGCCGCCGGCGATCCAGCGCTCGCCGACCTCTACGAGCGCTGGTGGGCCGCGCTCGACGCGGAGCAGCTGGTCGACCGCGGCCGCATGCGCATCGACGTGATCGCGGCGCTGCGCTCCGACGTGGCCGCGTGGCCGGCGGGCGAGGCGCTGTTCGCGCAGGGCTTCGACGACCTCAGCCGCGCGCAGGAGGAGCTCCTGCGCCTGATCGCCCAGCGCGCCGACGTCGTGCTGAGCCTGGCCTATGAGGTCGGGCGCGCGCCCTTCCAGGTGCTCGCGCCCGTCGTCGGCCGCCTGGCCGAGCAGGCCGGGCCCGCGGGCATCGTGGAGCTGCCGGCCGGCGACTTCGAGCGGCATCCCGATCTCGTGGCGCTGGAGCGCCGTTTCGGTGAGCCCGAGCCCGACGCGCGCTGCGCGCCGTCCGCGACGGGCGGCGTGGTGCTGGCGGAGGTGGAGGGCGAGCGCGGCGAGGCCGAGGTCGTCGTGCACGAGCTCGCGTCCGCGCTGCGCGCGGGCACGCCTGGGCACCGCATCGCCGTGATCGCGCCGCGCGGCGCCGCCGACCGCCTGCGCCTCCTGCGCCAGATCCGCGAGGCCTGGCTCGAGGCGGCTGGCGACGAGCAACGCCTGCTCGTGAAGACGCCGTTCGGACGCGCGCTGATGGCGCTGCTCGCGCTCGCGTGGGGCGACGAGCCGGGCGACGCCGACCGCCTCGCCTGGCTGCGCTCGCCGTGGAGCGGCGCGCCGATCCACCTGGTCGAGCGCCTCGAGCGGCCGATGCGGCGCTCGCAGGAGACGTTCGAGGACGGCGTGCAGCGGCTCGGCGAGCCGATCATGCGGGCGCTGGCGCCGCCGGCCGGCGCGCGCGGCGCGGCCACGCCGGTCGACGAGGTCGCGGCGGCCGTGCGCGGCATGCTCCAGCGCGCCCACGGCCTGCGCGCCGTCGACGACTCAAACGCGCTGCGCGACGACGTCGCCGTCGCGGGCGTCGTGCTCGCGGCGCTGCAGCGGCTCG
>JBPCSR010000203.1:0-5787 GCA_051006935.1 Gaiellales bacterium | reverse complement strand
ACCTCGCAGCCGTCGCCGCCGTTGTTGCCCGGACCGGCCACGATCAGGACGCGGCGCGCACGCGGGAAGCGGCCGCGCGCGACGCGCTCCGCCGCCGCGGCCGCCGCGCGCATCAGGTCGATGCCGGGGATGCCGGACGCGTCGATCGCGAACGCGTCGACCGCCCGCGCGCCGGCGGCGTCGTAGAGCGGCGCCTGGTCGGCGAGGGACTGCATGGGCGGAGCGTACCGCCGGCCGGGCGGGCGGCCCGCGGCCTCCGTGCATTCCCGCAGCCGCGCACGGGCTCCCGGCGACCCGGCGGATACAGTCGCCCCGTGGAATTGACTTTAAGTGGTCTGTTCGTCGTCTTCGTCGTGGCGACGCTGGCGCCGCTCGCGCTCTCGCTGGTGCCCTGGCTGCCACTGCCCGCCGTCGTCGCGGAGATCCTGCTCGGTATCGCGATCGGCCCGCTCGGGCTGGGCCTCGTGCCGCGCACCGACCCGGTCATCCACGTGCTCGCCCTGCTCGGCGTGGCGCTCCTCCTCTTCTTCGCCGGCCTCGAGCTCGACCTCCGCGCGATCATCAATCCGCGCATCCGCCGGCTCGCGCTGGCCTTCGCGCTCTCGCTCGCACTGGCGATGCTCGCCGGGCAGCTCCTGCAGATGATCGGCATGGACATCCAGCCGATCTACATGGCCATCGTGCTGCCCGCCACGGGGCTCGGCGTGCTGCTGCCGATCATGAAGGACGCCGGCTACCTCGAGACGGAGCTCGGCCAGGTCATCTTCGGAGCCTGCGCGATCGCCGAGGTGGTCCCGCTCGTGCTGCTCGCGCTCCTGTTCCCCCCACCCGGGTCGGGCATCGCGCAGCAGGGCGCGCGCATCGCCGTGCTGATCGGCGTGGCGGCCCTCGCGGCGCTGCTGATCGCCCGCAGCAGCGACAGCGCCGTCGTGCGCCGCCGCTTCGCCCGGCTCGAGGACTCGACCGCGCAGATCCGGGTGCGGGCCACCTTCCTCTTGATCCTCGGGCTGGCCGCGATCGCCACGCGCTTCGGCATCGAGGTGATCTTCGGCGCGTTCGCCGCCGGGCTCGTGCTCGGCTCCGCGCGGCAGGAGGCGCTGGCGCACTCCGTGCAGCTGAAGAAGCTCGAGGGCGCCGCGTTCGGAGTCTTCATCCCCGTCTTCTTCGTCTCGACGGGCATCAATCTGGACGTGTCGCTGCTGTTCGAGACGTCCGAGGTGATGCTGCTCGTGCCGATCCTGCTGCTCGCGATCCTCGTGGTCCGCGGCCTGCCGGTGCTCCTCTACCGCGGGCTGATGACGCCGCGCGAGCAGACCGGCACGGCGTTCTTCCAGGCCACCACGCTGTCGCTGCTGATCGCAGCCGCACCCGTGGCGATCGCGGCGCACGCCATCACCGAGCGCGGGTCGACCGCGCTGATCGTCGCCGGCATGCTCAGCGTGATCCTCTACCCCGCGGCGGGACGCCTGATCCTGCGGACGCCGGCGCAGCCGATGGCCGACGGCCTGCGCACGCCGGCCGGAACGGAGCAGCCGGTCTAGGCGGTCGCCTTCGCCGCCGCCATCACGGCGTCGACGATCTTGGCGTAGCCCGTGCAGCGGCAGAGGTTCCCGCTCAGCGCGAGGCGGATCTCCTCCTCCGACGGGTCGGGATTGCGGCGCAGGAGCGCATGCGCCGACACGAGCATGCCGGGCGTGCAGTAGCCGCATTGGACGCCGCCGCGCTCGAGGAACGCCTCCTGGATCGCGCTCAGCTCGTCGCCGTCGGCGAGGCCCTCGACCGTGGTGATCTCGGCGTCCTGGGCCTGCAGCGCGAGGTAGGTGCACGAGTTCACGGGACGGCCGTCGACCATCACCATGCACGCGCCGCACTCGCAGTCGTCGCAGCCGGTCTTGGTGCCGGTCAGGCCGATCTCGTCGCGGATCGCGTGGAGCAGCGTGGCGTCGCCGTCGAGCTAGACGGGGTACTGCATGCCGTTGACGTTGAGGGTGGCGGCGTGCTTCATCAGGCGGAGCCCTCCATGAAGACCGGGGTGGCCGGGATCGGGAACTCGACGCCGCGAGCGCGCTGCATGGCGACGGAGACGGCGCGCTTGGCGATCACGCCGATCATCGCGCGGCGATAGTCCTCGGCGGCGCGCAGGTCGGAGATCGGCGAGGCATCGGCAGAGGCGCCGGCGGCGACGGCGGCGAGCGCCGCATCATCGCCGGTGGTGCCGATGATCGCCTCCTCGGCCGAGCCGCTGCGCAGCAGCGTGGGGCCGACGGCGGTGAGCGCGACGCGCGCGCCCGTGACGGTGTCGCCGTCGAGCGAGATGCAAGCGGCGGCGCCGACGATCGCGATCTCCATCGCGCGGCGGTACTCGAGACGCACATAGGCGCTGCCGGAACCCGCCGTCCGCGCTGGGACCGTGACGTCGACGAGCAGCTCGCCGGGCTTCGTCGACGTGCGCCCGGGGCCGGTCCATACCTCCTCGATCGGCACGACGCGATCGCCGGCGGCGGAGCGCAACGTGACGGAGGCGCGGAGGACGATCAGCGGAGCGCCCGTCTCCATCGCGGGCGATGCGTTCATGATGTTGCCGCCGATCGTGCCGACGTTGCGGGTGGCGTGCGAACCCACGATCGCGGAGGCGTCGGCGAGCGCCGTCCAGCCGCTGCGGATCGCCTCGATCTCGACGATCTCGGCGTGCGTCGTGAGCGCGCCGATCCTGAGATCCCCTGACGCGTCGATGCCGCGCAGCGCGTCGATGCGATGGATCGCGACGACGGTCGAGGGCAGCGCGCGGCCGCCGCGGTGCTGGACGATCAGGTCGGACCCGCCGGCGACGACCTTGGCGGACGAGCCGTCGCCCACGAGGCTCAGCGCCTCGTCGACGGTCGTCGCCGTATGGAAAGCCACATCCCCCACGTTCAGAACCTCCCTGCGCGGCGCCCTCCGCCGCGCTCCGTCGGGAAGCCTACGCGGAAACCCGGCGGAGCGGAAGCCGCTCCGCGCCGACGGGCTACTGTTCGCCGGACAGGAAGGGCACGCCGATGACCGAGCACGAGCACGACGACAACCCGTTCGCCGCCGACGTCCACGGCATCGACGTCAAGCCGGCGACCTACGTGCTGTTCGGCGCGTCCGGCGATCTCGCCGCGAAGAAGCTCCTGCCCGCGGTCTACAACCTGTTCGCGGAGGGCCGCCTGCCGGAGCGCTTCCGCCTGCTCGGCATCGGCAGCTCGATGCCGGAGGGCGACTTCAAGGACCATATGACGGCGGCCGTGCGCCAGTACTCGCGCAGCGGCGTCGACGAGGCCGTGCTCGCCGCCCTGCTCGAGCGCGTCGACTACATCCAGGGCGACTTCACGAAGCCCGCGCTGTTCACCAAGCTCAAGCAGCGCCTCGAGGCCGGCGACAAGGCCGTCGGCGGCCCGACGCGACGCCTCTTCTACCTCGCCGTGGCGCCGCGCTTCTTCGGCCCGATCGCCCAGTCGCTGCACGAGGTCGGCCTCGCCCGCGGCGCCGACCCGGAGTCGGTGCTGATGATCGAGAAGCCGTTCGGACACGACCTCGAGTCGGCGATCGCGCTTAACAACGAGGTGACCGCGGCCTTTGACGAGTCGCACATCCTGCGCCTCGACCACTACCTCGGCAAGGAGACGGTCCAGAACCTGCTCGTCTTCCGCTTCGCCAACGGCATCTTCGAGCCGCTCTGGAACCGGCGGTACATCGACCACGTGCAGATCACGGCCGCCGAGGACCTCGGCATCGGCGGCCGCGCCGGCTACTACGACCAGTCGGGCGCGATCCGCGACGTCATCCAGAACCACGTGATGCAGCTCGTCGCCCTGACCGCGATGGAGCCGCCCGCGACCTTCGACGCCGACTCGATCCGCGACGAGAAGGAGAAGGCGCTCAAGTCGATCCGCTGCGTCCGCTCCGCGCGCGGGCAGTACGTCGCCGGCGACGTCGACGGCGGCCCCGTGCCGGGCTACCTCGAGGAGGAGGGCGTGCCTCCGACCTCCACGACCGATACCTTCGCGGCGCTCAAGCTGGAGGTGAACAACTGGCGCTGGTCCGGCACGCCGTTCTACATCCGCGCCGGCAAGCGCATGCCGCGCCGCTGCACGGAGATCACGATCGCCTTCCGCCCCGTGCCGCATAAGCCGTTCGCCGACCCGAAGGTGGCGCAGAGCATCCGCCCGAACCTGCTGACCCTGTCGATCCAGCCCAACGAGGGCGCGTCGCTGCGGATCGAGGCTAAGGCGCCCGGCGCCGAGACGGAGCTGCGCCCCGTGCGCATGGACTTCCTCTACGGCGAGACCTTCACGCGCGAGACGCCAGAGGCGTACGAGCGCCTCATCCTCGACGCCCTGCGCGGCGACGCGACGCTGTTCACGCGCGCCGACGAGGTCGAGCAGGCGTGGCGCATCGTCGACCCGGTGATCGCCGCGTGGCAGCGCAACGAGGTGCCGCTCGAGCCCTACGTCGCGGGGATCCCCGGCACGCCGGGCTCCGATGCGCTGATCCGCGACGACGGCCGCAAGTGGAGGCTGCTGTGACGCGCATCGCCACGGCCGCACGCGAGCTCGAGGCCTCCGGCCTGCACTGGAAGGCGGAGGGCACGTCGACGGACGTCGTCGCGGAGAACCTCGCGCGCCTGCTGCGCGAGGCAGATCACCTCGGCGGCGATCACGTGTCGCTGCGGACGATGAACCTGATCGTCGCGCCCGACCCGCACAAGGCCAACGCGCACAAGGCGAGCATGCGCGAGACGGCGCTCAACCCGGCACGCATGATCCGCCTCGTCGAGCACGCGCCCGACCGCCTCGACGCCGACGTGCGCGTGCGCCTGATCGAGCTCGGCGACGCGGGCATGCAGGTGCTCGTCGAGGACATCGTCATCCACGCGAACGCGAGCCGCCTCGCGCACGCCACCTCACTCGTCGCGCCGCTCCTGGCGCGCGGCCTGCCCACGGTGGCGTGGCTGCCCGGCTGGGGCCACGGCCGCATCGAGGAGGCGCTCGCGATCACCGCGCACGTGACGGTGTTCGACAGCGACCGCGACCCCGATCCCGCCCGCGCCATCGCGTTCGCGCACGACACCGCGCTCGAGCACCCCTCGCGCGACCTCGCGTGGCTCCGCACGCTCGGCTGGCGGCGCCGGATCAGCGCCGCGTTCACGACGGAGCAGGCGCAGGGCACGCTGGCCTTCGCCCCCTCGGGGGACGTCGTGGGCAACGTCTCGTCGCCGGCCGCGATGCTCCTCGCCGCCTGGATCGCCGCGCGCGCCGACGTCAACGTGACACTCCGCCCCGGCTCGGGCGCCGGCCCCGTCGAGGCGGTCACGGTTGCGGGCGTCGCGATCCCGCCCGGCACGGGCGCGGCCTGCAGCCCCGGCCTGCTCGGCGAGGCGCTCGACACCGTGTACTCGCCGCCGCTCGGCTACGAGGACGCGCTGAAGGCGCTGGACCGCGTCGCGATCGTCGCATGACCGCGATCCTGGCCGGCGACATCGGCGGGACGCACGCCCGCTTCGCCCGCGTGGCGCCGGGTGACGGCCGCGTCGAGCTGACGCACGAGCAGACGTACGACGTCCCCGGCTCGGCCTCGCTCGAGGCGCTGATCCGCGCGTACCTCGCCGACCACCCCGGCGACGTGGCGGCGGCCGCGATCGGCATCGCCGCCCCCATCGTCGGGGGGGGCGCGCGCCCCATCAACCACCCCGAGTGGGGCCACGTCAGCGCCGAGCGCGTCGTCTCCGGCCCCGGCATCCACGCGATCTGGCGCTTCGTCGTCGAC
>JBPCSR010000202.1:0-13466 GCA_051006935.1 Gaiellales bacterium | reverse complement strand
CCGACGAGCTGGAACTTGCCGAGCGTCTTGTTGTACGCGGCCATCTCGCGCTCGCCCTGGAGCACGTGGATCTCCACGCTGGTCTGCCCGTCCTCCGCGGTCGAGAAGACCTCGGACTTGCGGGTCGGGATGGTCGTGTTGCGCTCGATCAGCTTGGTCATCACGCCGCCCTTGGTCTCGATGCCGAGGCTGAGCGGGGTGACGTCGAGCAGGAGCACGTCCTTGACGTCGCCGCGCAGGACGCCGCCCTGGATGGCCGCGCCGATCGCCACGACCTCGTCCGGGTTGACGCCGCGGTGCGGGTCCTTGCCCGTGATCTCCTTGACCTTGTCCTGGACCGCCGGCATGCGGGTCATGCCGCCGACGAGGATCACGTCGTCGATGTCCGCGGCCTTCAGGCCCGCGTCCTCGAGCGCCTGCTTCGTCGGGCCGACCGTGCGCTCGACGAGGTCGCCGACGAGCTCCGTCCGCTTGGCGCGCGTGAGCGCCATGTCGAGGTGCTTCGGCCCGGAGGCGTCGGCGGTGACGAACGGCAGGTTGATCTGCGTGGACTGCGTGGAACTGAGCTCGATCTTCGCCTTCTCGGCGGCCTCGTAGAGGCGCTGCAGGGCGAGCTTGTCCTGCGCGAGGTCGATGCCCTGCTCCTTCTTGAACTCGGCCACCATCCAGTCGACGATCGCCTTGTCGAAGTTGTCGCCGCCGAGGTGGTTGTCGCCCGCGGTGGCCTTCACCTCGAACACGCCGTCGGCGAGCTCGAGAACGGACACGTCGAACGTGCCGCCGCCGAGGTCGAAGACGAGCACCTTCTGCTCGCCCTCCTTCTCGATGCCGTAGGCGAGCGCGGCCGCGGTCGGCTCGTTGATGATGCGCAGCACGTTGAGGCCGGCGATGCGGCCGGCGTCCTTCGTGGCCTGGCGCTGCGCGTCGTTGAAGTACGCGGGGACGGTGATGACGGCGTCGGTGACGCTCTCGCCGAGCTTCGACTCGGCGTCGGCCTTGAGCTTGCCGAGGATCATCGCGGAGATCTCCTCGGGGGAGAACTCGCCGCCGCCGGCGCTGACGCGCGCGTCGCCGTTCGACCCGGCCACGACCGAGTACGGGATCATCGTCATCTCCTCGGACACCTCGCCGGACTTGCGTCCCATGAAGCGCTTGATCGAGAAGATGGTGTTCTCCGGGTTGGTGACCGCCTGGCGCTTGGCCGGCGTGCCGACGAGGCGCTGCTCGTCCTTGCTGAACGCGACGACGGACGGCGTGGTGCGGCCGCCCTCCGTGTTCTCGATGACCGAGGGCTCGCCGCCCTCGAGGACGGCCATGCAGGAGTTGGTGGTGCCGAGATCGATGCCGATGACGCGACCCATGGGGGATGTGCCTCCGTTGGTTGGGGAAGGGGATGGAAGAGGAAGTGCAGGCGCGGCCGGAGCCGGCGCGTAGCGACACTCTACAATCTCAGTCCCTTGGTATCAAGTTTTCTTTTTGTAAGGATTGACATCCGCGAAAGGAGCCCGAAACCACGCGCGCCGCCGAAGCCGGTAGCATCACTCCCATGCGCCGCCGCCTGCCCCTCGTCGCCGCCCTCCTGCTCGCGGTCGCACTGATCGCGGCCGGGCCGGCGCAGGCCGCGGGGCGCCTCAGCGCGGCGCAGGTCGCGGCGAAGCTCAAGCAGCGCCACGCCTACATGCAGCCCGGCGCCTCGCCGAAGCCCGACATGGCCGCGCTCAACGCGGTCGCCGCGGCGAACCCGTCGTTCTACCTCGTCGTGCTGGCCAAGCCGCTGGCGGGCGCCGCGAACGCCAAGGGCTCGGCGCGCCTGCTCGTCACCGCGCTGCAGCCGACCGACCCCAAGGCCACCGTGGGCATCGTCCAGGGCGGCAAGCTCGGCGGCGCGTCGCTCACCTATCCGCAGGAGCGCATCGACAAGGCGATCGCCGACACCGGCAAGGTCGCGGCGACCGATCCCACGGGTGCGCTGACGGGCTACACGCAGGCCGTCAGCAAGCCGAACCTGAATCCGAACGGCGGCGGCTCGGGCTCGGGCGGCGGCGGACGCCCGTTCTGGGAGTGGCTCGTGCTGATCCTGCTCGTGGTCGGCATCGCCCTCGTCGTGCTGCGCATGCGCGCGCGCTCGAACGAGCAGCGCCGGCGCCGGCGCGGCGGCTCGATCTGGACGGCGCGCGAGTTCCACCTCGATCGGCTGGAGAGCCTGGCCGCCCGACACGCCGTGCTGGTGGCCGAGACGGATGGCGAGGACGCCGACCGCGAGGCCCTCGACCACGTGCAGACGGCGGGCGCGCGGCTGCTCGCGCTGCGTCGCACCCTCCCCGCCCTCACCTCGCCGCGGGAGCTGCGCACCGTCGCCGCCGAGCTCGACGCCGTCGAGTGGGAGATCCTCTGGGTCGAGTACCGCCTGGCCGACCATGCGCCGCCCGTGCCGATCATGCGCGGCTTCCCCGGCCTCTGCTTCTTCTCGCACGAGCACGGACTCGGCACCGAGGCGATCGAGCTGCGCAAGCCCGACGGCACGATCGCCACGGTCTACGTGAGCCCCGAGAACCGCCTCGCCCTCGAGCGCGGCGACGCCCCGGCGGTGTCGCTCGTCCACGTCGGGTCGCGCATGGTCCCGTGGCCGACCGCGCCGTCGTGGTACGGCGCGTACGGCTGGTCGTCCGACGACCTGCCCGGCCTCGAGTACGGCGGCCAGCAGATCTGGGGCATCGACGGCCCCGAGCGCGAGCCGGAGCCCGACTTCTCGAGCGGTCCGCCGGCCGACGAGCCGCTGGTGCAGTACCCGGCCGAGGAGCCGTCCGACGCCGGCACGCAGGCCACGGCCGCCGAGACGCGCGACGGCGAGCTCGCCATGCCGGGCGAGGAGGCGACGCGCAACGAGGAGGCCACGCACGCGTGGTCGCCCGACACCGACGCGCCCTTCGAGGGCGCCGACGACCCGTTCACCCCGCCCGCCCGGACGGCGCCGACGCAGCCCGTCGCCCCCGCCCCGCCCGCCGACGAGCCCTCGTTCGAGGAGCCGTCGTACGAGGCGCCGCCGGCGCGGCCCGTGCCGCCCGTCGACGAGGCCAGCGCCAGCATGGCGTTCGAGGAGCTCGACGAGCCCGCGCCGAGCGGCCTGATCGAGGAGCCCGCCGACGAGCCGGAGGCCTCCGAGGAGCTGTTCCCCCCGCCGCCCGTGCGCCCGCCCGCGCCCGACGAGGAGGACACCCTCGACGGCGCGCGCCCGCCCGCCCAGCCCGAGTCCACGCTCGAGTGGGATCCCTTCACCGACGGCGCGGACGAGACCCGGCACTAGCCGTGCCCGACCCGCAGTGGTACTGGGGCGCCGTGGTGCGCGTGGACGGCGCCGACGGGCTGCTCACCGCCATCGGCCGCGTCGTGGACGGCGACCGCGTGCGCGCCCAGGATCCGGCGACCGGCCACATCACGCTGTTCTACGCCCCGCTGCGCGGCGGCGACGGTGCGGCCGAGCTCTCGGCCCGCGCGGCCGCCGCGATCGCGGCGCTCCCGGCGTTCGACCTGCGCTGCGCGGGCTTCGGCGAGTTCCCCTCGCCGGATCGGCCCGTCGCCTGGCTCGACATCGCGGAGGGCCGTGCGGCGCTCGACGCGCTCCGCCTCGCGCTCTGCGGCTGCGACGAGGACTGCCACCGGCACGCCTTCGTCCCCCACCTCACCCTCGCCTACGGCGAGGACGCCGGCGCCTACGCCGACGCGCGCGCGGCGATCCGCGCGGAGGCCGAGCACGCCGACATCGCGGTCCGCATCGACGCGCTCTGGATCGCGGGCTTCCCGGCCGACGGCCACCCGGCGCGCGACCTGCGCTACGTCGAGCGGCTCCCGCTCGCCGCCGGCTGAGCGCCCGTACACTTTCCCCATGCGCCCGCCGCTCGTCGACTCGTTCGATCGCCGCATCGAGAGCGTGCGCATCTCCGTCACGGACCGCTGCAACTTCCGCTGCCGCTACTGCATGCCGGCCGAGGGCCTCGACTGGCTGCAGCGCTCCGAGGTCCTGACGTTCGAGGAGATCGAGCGCCTCGCCCGCATCCTCGCGTCGATGGGCGTCAGCCACGTCCGCCTGACGGGCGGCGAGCCGCTCGTGCGACGCGATGTGCCCGACCTCGTCGAGCGGCTCGTGCGCGTGCCCGGCCTCGACGACCTCGCGCTGACCACGAACGGCATCGCGCTGCGCACGCTGGCCGGACCGCTCGTCGACGCGGGCCTGCGGCGGATCAACGTCTCGCTCGACAGCCTCGACCACACGCGCTTCGCCGAGATCACGCGCCGCGACATGCTCGACCGCGTGCTCGAGGGCCTCGAGGAGGCGGAGCGCTATCCGGAGCTGCGGCCGATCAAGGTCAACTGCGTCGCCATGCGCGGGTTCACCGAGCAGGAGGTGGTCGCCTTCGCGGAGCTGGCGCGCCGCAAGCCCTACGTCGTGCGCTTCATCGAGTTCATGCCGCTGGACGCCGACCGCACGTGGACGAAGGACGACGTCCTGACCGGCGACGAGATCCGGGCGATGATCGAGACCGTCTACCCGCTGGTGCGCCTCGACGCCCCCGCCTCGTCGACCGCCGAGCGCTGGGCGTTCGCCGACGGCCAGGGCGAGATGGGCTTCATCAACCCCGTCTCGCAGCCGTTCTGCTCGTCGTGCGACCGCATCCGCATCACCGCCGAGGGCGCGCTCCGCACGTGCCTGTTCGCGCAGGAGGAGACGGACCTCCGCACGCCGCTGCGCACGGGCGCCGACGACGCCGAGCTCGAGCGCATCGTCCGCGCGGCCGTCCAGTCCAAGCGGATGAAGCACCAGATCGGCGAGCCCGGCTTCGTGCACAGCGTGAAGTCGATGAGCCAGATCGGCGGCTGACCCACAGCCGTACGGCGCTATTGCCGCGCCGCCGGTACCATGCGCGCGTGGGCGACGGGCACGAGCATCCGGTCCGACGGGCCATCGACGCGATCGGCCGGCACCTGCCGCGCGGCTGGCGGGACTTCTGGCTGCAGTTCGCGATCTTCTGGTCGTTCTACGTGGCGTACGAGGGGTCGCGCACGCTCGCGCAGCCCGATCGCTACGTCGCCATGCGCAACGCGCTCGACGTCGTGCGCGCGCAGCAGGTGCTCGGCATCGACCTCGAGCAGAGCGTGCAGCGGTGGGCGATCAACGCCCCGGGGATCGTCATGTCGGTCGCCAACTGGACGTACTTCAACTGCCAGTTCACGATCACCTACGCGCTGCTCCTGTTCATCTACTTCCGCCGCAACCACGCCTTCTACTTCATCCGCAACGCCCTGCTCTCGACGAGCTTCGCCGCGCTGCTCGGGTACATCCTGCTGCCGACCGCGCCGCCGCGCATGCTCGGCGGGCTCGGGTTCGTCGACACGCTCAACCAGACCTCGATCAACCACAACTCGGGGATCGTCGAGTGGTTCGCGAACCCCTACGCCGCGATGCCCTCGCTGCACACCGCGTACGCGGTGATCATCGGCTGCGCGGGCATCCTCGTCTTCGCCCATCCGGCGCTCAAAGCCGCCTGGGCGCTCTACCCCGGGCTCGTCGTGTTCTCGATCATCGCGACGGCGAACCACTGGTTCCTCGACGCCACGGTCGGCGCCTTCGTCGCGCTGTTCGCGCTCACCTTCGCGTTCGCGATCAGCCGCGGCCGGGTTCCCACGCTGGCGGCGGCTCGCGGCACCGCGCCGAGGCCCGGTCGCATGCTCGACCCGCTGCCCCAGCGCGCCTGACCGACCGCTCGTCGGTCGCCGCCGACCGCTCGTCGGGTCAGCGCGACGCTGCGCGCGCCCGGGAGTAGCGTGCGCGCCGATATGGGCGTCGAGCGTCTGCAGCAGGAGTACACCGACGGCACGCGACGCGTGATCGCGGGGCTGATGGCGAAGCTGTCGCGCATCCCCGTCACCGCCAACCAGGTGACGCTGATCGGCTTCGCGATCAACGTGATCGCCGCCGTCCTCGTCTACCGCGAGAGCTTCATCGCCGGCGGCGTCGTGTTCCTGATCGGCTCGATCCTCGACATCTTCGACGGCGCCGTGGCGCGGGCCCGCGGCGAGGCCGGCCCGAAGGGCGCCATCTTCGACTCCGTGCTCGACCGCACGTCGGAGGCCATCATGTTCGGCGCGATCGCGCTCGTCTTCGCGCACGACGGCAAC
The DNA here is from genome assembly GCA_051006935.1 of Gaiellales bacterium. Lineage (GTDB taxonomy): Bacteria > Actinomycetota > Thermoleophilia > Gaiellales > F1-60-MAGs149 > F1-60-MAGs149. Next base: position 7,292 of record JBPCSR010000202.1, on the reverse strand, counting down.
GAGGTGGCGCTGTTCGCCGTCATCGTCGCTCTCACCGGCTCCTTCATGACGTCGTACCTGCGCGCCAAGGCCGAGTCGATGGGCCTCGACGGCACGCACGGCCTGATGGCCCGCGCCGAGCGCGTCGTGCTGATCGGCGCCTCGCTCCTCTTCGCCCCGCTCGGCGCGCTGCCGTGGGGGATCATCCTGCTGGCCGTCCTCTCGTCCATCACCGTCGCGCAGCGTGCCCGGCACGTCATGCGCCAGCTCTAGACCACCACCACCGGAGGTACCGACCGTGTCCACCCCCCAGAATCGCGCGCGCCGCTCCGACGGCAAGGTCCGCGTCGCCATCGTCGGCGTCGGCAACTGCGCCTCGTCCCTCGTCCAGGGCGTCGAGTACTACAAGAACGCCCGTGCGGATGAGGTCATCCCCGGCCTGATGCACGTCAACCTCGGCGGGTACCACGTCAAGGACATCGAGTTCGTCGCCGCGATCGACATCGACAGGAAGAAGGTCGGCAAGGACCTCTCCGACGCGATCTTCTCGGGGCAGAACAACACGGTCAAGTTCGCGCGCGTCCCCAAGTCGGGCGTCGTCGTGCAGCGCGGCATGACGCATGACGGCCTCGGCAAGTACCTCTCGAAGGTGATCGAGAAGGCGCCGGGCGAGACGTGCGACGTCGTCAAGCTCCTCCAGGACTCGAAGGCCGACGTGCTCGTGTCGTACCTGCCGGTCGGCTCCGAGGAGGCGACGAAGTGGTACGTCGAGCAGGCGCTGGCCGCCGGCGTCGCGTTCGTCAACAACATCCCGGTCTTCATCGCCCGCGAGCCCTACTGGGCGAAGCGCTTCAAGCAGGCCGGCCTGCCGATCATCGGCGACGACATCAAGAGCCAGGTCGGCGCGACGATCATGCACCGCGCGATGGCGACGCTGTACGAGGACCGCGGCGTCCACCTCGAGCGCACGTACCAGCTGAACGTCGGCGGCAACACCGACTTCCTGAACATGCTCGAGCGCGAGCGCCTCGAGTCGAAGAAGATCTCGAAGACGAACGCCGTCACCTCGCAGATCCCGCACGAGATGGGCGCGGACAACGTGCACATCGGCCCCTCGGACCACGTGCCGTGGCTGACGGACCGCAAGTGGGCGTACATCCGCCTCGAGGGCCGCGCCTTCGGCGACGTGCCGCTGACCGCCGAGGTCAAGCTCGAGGTGTGGGACTCCCCGAACTCGGCCGGCATCGTGATCGACGCCGTGCGCCTGATCAAGCTGGCGCTCGACAACGGCATCTCGGGCCCGCTCGAGTGGCCGTCGGCGTACCTGATGAAGTCGCCGCCCGTCCAGCATCGCGATGAGCTGGCGCGCGAGGAGGTCGAGGCCTTCATCAAGCGCTACGGCCGGAAGGGCGCCACGCGCGCGGCCGCGGCGAAGAAGCCGGCCACCCGCTCGGCGGCCAAGAAGCCCGCTGCGCGCAAGCCCGCGGCGAAGAAGGCCGCGGTCCGGAAGCCGGCGACGAAGAAGGCGGCCGGCAAGAAGCCGGCGACGCGTGCCACGGCCGCGAAGCGCCCGGCGACCCGCACCGTGGCGGCCAAGAAGCCGACCACGCGCACCGCGGCCAAGAAGCCGACGACGCGCGCGGCGGCCTCGACGCCGACCCGCAAGCCCGCGGCGAAGAAGGCCGTCGCCAAGCGCCCCGCCGCGAAGAAGCCGGCGGCCCGCAAGCCCGCCGCGCGCAAGCGCTAGCCGGCGGCGACACGTCCCCCGCACGTCGACGGCGGGCGCCTGCGGGCGCCCGCCGTTCGCGTTTCCGGGCCCACGCTGGCCGCAGCCGCTACCGTGCGGGCATGCGGATCGCGATCCTCACGTCGAGCCCCCTCGACCACGCGGGCGCCGAGCGCGACGCCGCGATCGCGCTCGGCGATGCGCTCGGCGACCACGGCGCCGACCCCCTCGTCGTCGGGCTGGCGCGCAGCGCCGCGATGCAGACGGCGGGGCGCCTGACGATCCGCGCGCTCGAGCGGAGCGGCGCCGCCGCGCTGTCCCACACGGAGGCCGGCGCCCGGCAGGTCGCGGTCAGCGGGCCGACCTGGACGTGGGCGGCGGACGCCGCGACGCGCCGGATCATCGGCCAGGGCGACCTCGACCTCGTCGTCCTGCTCGGGGACGACGACTCGCCGCTGGCCCGGGTCGCCCTGGACGCCGCGCCGAGCGCGCAGCGCGTGGGGACGAAGGGCCTCAAGAAGGCCGCCAAGGAGCTGATCGCGCTCGCCGGCGACCACGCGCGTCGTCCGTCCCCCCTGGCCCTGCCCGAGCCGATCCTCGCCGACTTCCACCTCCACACGTACCACTCGCACGACTGCAGCACGAGCATCGAGGAGCTCGTGGGCCGGGCGCAGGAGCTCGGCATCGGCGCCCTCTGCGTGACCGACCACAACTCGGTCGCCGGCGGCTACGCGGCGAAGGCCCACGTTGAGGCGCATGGGCTTCCCCTGCACGTCGCGGTCGCGAGCGAGATCAAGACGCACGACCAGGGCGAGGTGATCGGGCTGTACCTCCGCGAGGACGTCCCGCCCGGCATGTCGTTCGCCGACACCGTGGAGGCGATCCGCGCCCAGGGCGGGTTCGTCTACGTCCCCCACCCCTTCGACGCGCACCACGCGATCCCGCCCGAGCCGCTGCTCGAGCGCCTCGCGCCGCTGCTCGATGCCGTCGAGGTCGCCAACGGCCGGCTCGCGCGCGAGCACTACAACGAGCACGCGCTCGCCTTCGCCCGCCGCCTCGGCCTGCCCGAGGGCGCGGGCTCCGACGAGCATGTCATCGCCGGCCTCTTCACCGCCGGTCTCGAGCTGCCCGCCTTCCACGATCCCGCGTCGCTGGCGCTCGCGCTGGGCGACGCGCGCATCGTCCGCAACCCGCGGAGCTTCCTCGCGCTGCAGGCGCGCAAGTGGTTCCGCACAAGGAGGCGACCGCCGCGCGCCGAATGACTCGGAACGCGCCGTGGCTGAATCTGACGAGATCTACGAGCGGTATCTGGCCCGAGCGATCAAGGCCATGAACGCGCTGGGCGACGAGATCGCCGAGCGCGATGACCCCGGCGATCCCGCGGGCGCCCCCGTGCTCGGCTCCGGCCACCCGCTCGCCGACATCATGCTCCTCAAGGCGCGCCCGCAGGCGGCCGAGATCCAGGAGGGCGTCGCGTTCTTCGGCCGGGCCGGCAGCGCGATCCTCAAGAGCATCACCCGCGTGGGCATCGACCCGCTGACGATCTACGGGACGAACTGCGCGAAGCGCCCCGACGACGACCTCGAGGACGGCAAGGGCCCCGCGGCGCGCTTCCTGCTGCGCGAGATCCAGATCACCGAGCCGAAGATCATCGTCTGCATGGGCGCCGACACCGCCGCGTTCGTGAACCGCATCAAGGTGCCGCTGGCCGAGTCGATCGATCCGGAGCTGCTCGGCGAGGTCCAGCAGCTCACGCCGACGATCGAGGCGCTCGTCACGCCCGACATCGACGAGTCGCTCGACGAGGAGTCGTCGAAGCGCCGCTTCTGGAAGGCGTTCCAGGAGCTCGGGCGCTGGTACAGCGCCCTGCCACCCTACTGATCGCGCCGCACGAACCGCGCCACGCACTCGACGTGCGGCGTGTGCGGGAACATGTCGACGGGACGCACCGACTCGAGCGCGTAGCCGCCCTCCGTCATCAGCACCGCGTTGCCGGCGAGCGTCGTGGGGTTGCACGAGACGTAGACGATCGTCTGCGCGCCGAGCTCGAGCACGCGCTTCACGGCCTTCGGCGTGAGGCCGGCCCGCGGCGGGTCGATCACGACGAGGTCGGGCATCGGCGCGCCGGCCTCGACGAGCGGCTCGATCGCCTTGGCGACGTCGCCCGCGATGAACTCCGCGTTGCCGATGCCGTTGCGCTCGGCGTTGGCCGTGGCCTGCGCGACCGCCTCGGGGACGATCTCGATGCCGACCACGCGCCCGGCGTCGCGCGCGAGGGCGAGGCCGATCGAGCCGATCCCCGAGTAGAGGTCCCACACCACCTCGCTGCCCGTGAGGCGCGACTCCTCGATCGCGATCCCGTAGAGGCGCTCGCACATGGCGGTGTTCGTCTGCAGGAAGCCGTTCCACGGCACGTGGAGCGTGAGGCCGAGGATCTCCTCGCGGTAGAAGTCCTGGCCGTGCACGATCGAGGTCGGATGCCCGTGCGTGGTCTCCGACTGGCCCGCGTTGCGGATGTGCAGCAGGCCGACGAAGCCGGGCACGCTCTCGAGCAGCTCGTCGACGAGGTTGCCGGGGCGCGGCAGGTCGATGTCGGCGGTGACGAGCGCGAGCAGCACCTCGCCGGTGCGCGTCGAGTGGCGGATCACGAGGTTGCGCAGGTCGCCGTCGTGGAGGCGCTGGTCGTAGGCCACGAGGTCCGTGGTGCGCGCCCAGCGCTGCACCGCGTCCTTGGCGGCGTTCGGCGCGGCGGGGATCAGGTGGCAGCGGTCGATCTCGAGCACCTGGTCCCAGCGGCCGGCGCGGTGGAAGCCCAGCGCGGGCCCCTCCTCCGTCTCCGTGAACGTCAGCTCGACCTTGTTGCGGTACTCGAGGTTGTCGGTCGCGCCGACGATCGCGTCGACCGGCACGTCGGGCAGGTGCGCGATGCGGGTGATCGCGTCGCGCACGAGCTGCTCCTTCTCGACGAGCTGCGCGGGGTAGGCGAGCGCCTGCCAGCGGCAGCCGCCGCACTGGCCGACGTGCGGGCAGGCGGGCTCGACGCGATCGGGGCCGGGCGCGAGCAACTCGACGACGTCGGCCTCGCCGTGGCGCCGGCGCGCGCTGCGCAGGCGGATGCGCGCGTGGTCGCCGGGCAGGGCGCGATCGACGAAGACGACGTAGCCGTCGAGGCGCGCGACGCCGCGGCCGCCGGTCGCGAGCGACTCGATCACGACGTCGGCGACATCACCGCGGGAGGGACGATCAGCCACGGGCGGATCGTACGCGGGGCCGGGGAAGGCGCGCGCCGGGGGTGCCGGCGCGCGCCGCCCGCCTAGTCCGACTTGATGACGACCTTCGGCTTCTTCTTGCCGAGGATCAGCAGCACGACGAGTGCGATGATCGGGAAGAAGAAGCCGAGGATCGCCCAGCCGACGCGGCTGCGATCGCGCCCGCCGGCGAGGCTGGCGCACACGATCGCGAAGACGATCGAGACGACCAGGCCGCTCAGTACCGCAATGGTCTGACCCATGACGCTCCTCGGTGATTCCCGCCGCGCGGCGCGCGGCTTCCCGGAGGGTACGGAGCGCGCCGGTCGCGGCTCGCTCCGCGCGCGGCCAGACGCTCCCGGTGCGCAGCGCGACGCACTGCGTGCGGCGTGATCGACGCTCCGTCGCTCCTGTCTGCGGCCGTGCGCACGACGCTCCGGTCATGCGCGCGCGACGGGCACAGGCGGCGATCGAGGTCGTCGCGGTGATCGGCGTCGTCACGGCGCTGGTCGCGTCGGGCGCCGCCGCCGGCGCGTTCGCATGGCTGCCCCGCACCGTGCAGCGCGCGGCGACGCTCGCTGACGGAGGCCCGGAGACAGCGCCGGATCCGGGCGGCCTCGCGTTCCTCGACCGCGCGATCGCACGCCGCCCGGGGAGCGACGGCCCGCTGCTGCGCGACGCGATCGCGCGGCTCGGGCGCTCGCTGGGCCCCGATGCGGCGCGGGCGACGGCGATCGCGCACGTGATCGCCTCCTATGGCGCCGCGCCGCCGGGCCGCCGCAGCGCGCTCGCCGATCCCTCTCTGGCGCTCGCCCGCCCGGCCTACGACGGCCGCGGTCGCGGCACGCCGTCCGTGTGGTCGGAGGAGACGCCGCGGGCGCCGACCGTGGCGCGCCTCGTGACCGCGTCCGACGAGAGCCGTTGGCGGGATCGCCAGCGCGCATCGATCGCGCAGCGCGTCGTCGACCTGGGGGTATCGGGCGCGATCGGCCTCGCCGGTGCGATCAACCCCGAGACGTCGGCCGTGGCGATCGGCATCGGCGCAGGCGCCGCGGCGCTCGACACAGCGGCTGCGGGCGTGCCGGCCGGCAGCCGGGACGACGACGTGCTCGTGTGCCGCTTCGTGTGGCGGCGCAACCGCGCCGTCGCGGGCTGGGCCGCGACGCATCCGGTCGACGCGCCGCGCCTCGCGCTCGGCCGGCGGCTACCCGCCGTCGAGCTGATCGTGGTGCGTGCCGGCGCCGCCCTCTCCCGCGACGTGGTCCGCTCCGATGCCACGGCGTGCTGAGCGCCGCGCTGCGCAGGCGACGGCCGAGTGGCTCGTCGTCCTGCTGTCGGTGAGCGCGGCCCTCGGCGCCGGCGTCGTCTGGCGACACGACGCGATCGCATCGCGCGTGGCCGCGGCGCTCGCGCGTCCCATGACCTCCGCCGCCCTCGGCGACGCAGACATCGACGCGGCCATCGCCGGTCGACCGGGCGCGCTGAGCGTGCTCGGCGCGCGGGCCTGGCTCGCCGACGACGTCGGTCCGGCCGCAGCGCACGATCGCATCGTCCGCCGCGTCGCGGCCGCCATGACGGGTGACCACCCGGCGTGGGGCACCCCGCTCACGATCCACGGCGCGCCCCTCCGCGGTCGCCGCGCACGGACCACGATCACCGCGACGGGCGCGCTCGAGGTGCGGGTGGTGGGCTTCGCGGACGAGCGCGATGCGGCGACGCCGCCCACGCTCGAGGATCGCGCCGGCGCCGCGGCCACGTCGCTCGGCTGGGCCGGCGCGGGCGCGCTCGCCCGTCGCATCGCACGTCCGCTCGGTCTCGCCGTCGGCGCCGTGCAGCTCGCCGCCGGTCTCATCGAGTCGGACACGGCATTGCCCGCGGGCACGCGCGCCGGCGACATCGTCGTCTGCCGCCCCGCCGTCGCGGTCACCCGCGAGGCGGTGCGACCCGGGCACGAATCGCGGCTCGGCGTGTGGCGGGTCGGCGTGCTGCGCGACGGCCGGCTGATCCTCGACGCGGTCGCGCCCGAGGACCGCTGCGCCCCGACCGGCGACTGAGGCCGGCCGGGGCGCGGAGCCTACGGCTGGGCGACGGACGAGATCGCCTTCTCCATCGACTTCGAGATCTGGCCGCCGATGCCGGCGCCGCCGCCCTTGACCTGCACGGACACGGCGAGCAGCAGCGCGCCGACGGCGAGCACGAGGCCGAGGTACTCGACCGTGCCCTGGCCGCGGCGACCGGGTCCGCGCACGAGGGCTCGCAGGGCCTCCCGGAGTGCATTCATGTTCCACCTCACGTGATCCCGCCGGCCACCGGCCGGGCGTGGAACGACGGTGCCAGGG
>JBPCSR010000201.1:0-4467 GCA_051006935.1 Gaiellales bacterium | reverse complement strand
GGCGCAGCTGATGCTCGACGTCGTCGGCCTCGACTACACGCTGCGCGAGGTGCCGTTCGAGGTCGACCGCGTCGACTGGCACGTGGCCGTCAATCCGCTGGGCGGGATCCCCGCGCTCGTCGACGGCGACTTCCGGCTCGCCGAGTCGAACACGATCCTCCGCTACCTCGCCGACAAGGCCGGTCGGGAGGATCTCTACCCGCGCGATCCGCAGGCGCGCGCGACGGTCGACTGGGTGCTCGACGTGTGGGCGCTGGTCGTGCGACCCGCGCTGTTCCCCTACGAGTCGGCCTGGTACGGCATCGCCCTCGGGCGCGGCATGTTCGCGAACGACGCGAAGCCGGAGGACGAGGTGCGCGCGCTGTTCGACAAGGCGGTGCCGAAGCTGAGCCAGGCGATGGAGATCCTCGATCCCATCGGGCCGTGGGCCTGCCTCGGCCATCGCACGATCGCCGACATCGCCGCGACGCCCGTGCTCCACCGCATCGTCCACGCGCCCGTCGACCTCGACCAGGTGCCGCGCATGCGGGCGTGGGCCGACGCGTGCCTGGCGATGCCCGAGTGGCAGGCGCTGGTCCCGAGCACGGGGGTCCCCGACCGCTGAGTGCGGACGAGCACGTCGCCGCGCCGTCGCGGCTCCATCGCCCGCTCCGCACCGCCGGCGTCGTCGCCGCGATCGTGCTCGGCGCGCTCGTCCTGACCGCGCTGATCCCGTACCCGGTCGGCGACCTCGCCGCGCGGCCGAAGCCCGCGGATGGCTACGACGCGGCGATCAAGCGCTTCGACGCGGCGACGATGGTCGAGGGGCGGATCGGCGTGCTCGGGCAGTGCCGCTCGCGCCTGATCACCCACGGCGAGCAGACGGACGTCGTCGTCGTGCTGTTCCACGGCTGGACGAACTGCCCGCGCCAGTTCGACGAGCTCGGCCAGCGGCTCTTCGACGCCGGCGCCAATGTGCTGATCCTGCGCGCGCCGCGCCACGGCATCGCCGATGCGAGCGGCACGCGCATCGGCGGCGTCGATCTCGTCGGGCAGCTGAGCCCCGAGGAGCTGCGCGACTACGCGGACACCTCGATCGACATCGCGGACGGCCTCGGCCGGCGGCGGCGCGTGCTCGGGCTCTCGATGGGCGGCGTGCTCGCCGCCTGGGTGGCGCAGAACCGGCCGGACGTGGAGCGCGCGGTCGTGGTCTCGCCCGCGTTCGGGCTCCACGGCATGCCGGGCGTCGTCGACTACGCCTTCCGCAGCTTCTTCGGCCGCATGCCCGACATCGCGTGGGGCGGTCGCGACGCCTTCAAGCTCGACCATGCCTACGCCGGCATCTCCACGCACTCGCTCGCGTCGGTCTACCGTCTCGGACAGGCGGTGCGCGAGCAGGCGGCCGCCGCACCGCCGGCCGCGCCGGCGATCCGGGTCGACACGAACGCGAACGACCAGCAGGTGGGCAACGGCGCGACCGCCTCGCTCGTCGCCGACTGGCGCGCGCACGGCGCCGACGTCCGGACCTACGAGTTCCCCGCGTCCGACGGCCTGCTGCACGACATCATCGATGTGCAGCAGCAGCACGCGAACCCGGACCTCGTCTACCCGATCCTGGTCCGGCAGCTCGGCTTCGGCGCCGACGCCTAGGGCGTGCAGGTCGCGTCGGTCGCCGGCGCGTCGAACATGCGCTCCACGAGCAGGTCCGCGCGCTGCGTCGCCCGCAGCGAGAACCCGCCGGGCGAGATCGCGCGCAGCACGGTCTGCCCCTCGGGGCCGGGCTGGATGCAGTCGACCACGCCGGACAGCGTCCAGTACGGCATCCAGCGCACGCGGAGCGTGTAGAGGCCCGGCTGGTTGACGGTGCCGCGCAGCTCGTCGTGCCCCTGGCTGAGGATGCGCGCGGTGCCCGGCCCGGTCATCAGCGGCGTCGGCCGCGGCAGCTCGTAGATCGTCCACGCGCCGCGCCGCGCGACGATGCGCAGCCCCGACGTGCCGGAGCGCAGCAGAACCGACTCGGCGCGCGCGCCCTCGGTATCGAGCTTGGTGCGCGGCAGGAGCACGTAGCGGACCGCGCGGCTGCGCAGCCACGCCTGGTACTCAAGCGGCGTGATCGCCTTCTGGTACAGCACGGGGTTGTCGGCGAGGTCGACCTGGCGATACCAGCCGCGCACGAGCGCGAAGCCCGCCTTGGGAATCCAGAACGCCTCCCACCGTCCGGCCGTCTGCACGACCTCGACGCGGTAGTCGGGCGACGGGTGCGCGTCGAGGAACGCCACCGCCGGCTGCCAGAACGCGGGCTGGGTCGGACGCGAGTCGGTGCGCGTCACGGCGTCGTAGAGATCGGGCAGCGCGCCGTAGGCGAACGCCGCGATCAGCGCCAGCGCGACGAGCAGGCGCGGGCGCCACCGCTGCACGCCGGCCGCGACGGCGAGCATCGGGAACACGAAGTAGCGCAGCCGCGCGAGGTTGTCGCCGACCGGAGTCGGGATCGCGTAGAGCACGAGCGCGCCGACGGCCCAGGCGATCAGCAGCCACATGATCAGGTGCGTCTCCGGACGCCGGCGCGCGAGCGCCACGCCGAGGATCGACACGCCGAGCACGGCCAGGAGGTGGCCGATGAGGAAGGGGTAGACGCCGTCGGACGGGAACAGGAAGCCGATCGCCGCCTGCACGACGACGAGGCCCGCGAGCCACGCGCCGACGACGAACGTGCGGGGATCGAGGCGACGGTGCTCGAGCCACACCGCGCCGAGGATCAGCGCGAGGAACAGGAACGCCAGCGGGCTGAGCCCGAGCGTGACCGCACCGAGGATGCCGCCGACCAGGTGGCGGTGCCGCTGCAGCGCGAGCAGGCAGGCGAGCAGCGCCGCCGCCCCGACCGCGTACGCGTAGCCGCCGGTGAAGAGCGGGCCGAGCGCGAGCAGGCCGAACGCGCGCGCCCCCCACGCCGCGCGCTCGCCCCAGCGCTGCACGACGAGCACGGCGAACAGCGCCGCGGAGCCGACGACGCCGACCAGCGCGAGCGTGGCGGGCCCGATCACCTGCTGCGGCAGGTAGACGAGCAGCGAGTACGAGACGAGCGGGTAGTCGCCGCCGTACCAGAAGTTGTCCCACAGGACCGCGTCGCGCTGGACGAGCAGCGCGCGGTAGAGGTGCGCGGACGCGTCGTCCGGCGGCGGCAGGAGCAGGGTCACCGCCAGCGCGCCGGCCAGGCACAGGAGCGCGGCGATCGCCGCCTCCCGCCAGACCGCGGGCACGCGGACGTACCACGCCCGCGACGTCTCGAGATACGCGTGCATCAGGTCACAGGGTACGGGGCCGGAGGGGAAACCCCTCGCGATTCACCGTTCCCTCACCCGGCGCTGAGCGCGCCGCCCTCGTCCTCGACGGCCTTGCGGCAGCCGGGGCGCGCGAGCACCGCGTCGTAGTGCGCGGCGAGCGCGGGCACGGACCACCAGTTCGCGTCGCCCTCGAGCTCGGTGCCCCACGACGACAGCATCGCGAGGTAGATGTCGGCGATCGTGAACGTGTCGCCGAGCAGGAACGGGCCCGCGCCGAGCTTCTTGACGATCTCGTCGCGCAGCGCCGTGAGCTCGGTGACCGCGGCAGCCACGACGTCGTCGGCGCCGTTCGCGTCGGCCGTGTGGCGGGCGGGGTAGAAGAAGCGCATGTACGCGGCCTGAACCGTGTTCGTCAGGAAGATCAGCCAGCGCATCGCCTCGGAGCGCGCATCGGTCCCCACCTTCGGGATCAGGTGGTGGTCGGGGAACGCGTCGGCGAGGTGGAGGCAGATCGCCGCCGACTCCGTCAGCACGAGCTCGTTGTGCTTGAGGGTCGGCACCTTGCCGAACGGACTCATCTCGAGGTACCCGGGCGGCGCCGTGGGCACGCCGTCGTCCGTGCGCTCGACGAGCACGAAGTCGTAGAGCGCTCCGATCTCCTCGAGGACCATGTGCGGGGCGGTGGTCGCCGTGCCGGGGATGCCGTAGAGGGTGATCATGCTTCGGAGCCTAGTCGCATTCCGGCACGATCACCCTCGGCGGCGTCAGAACCCGTCGCGGGCCTGGCCCGGGATCCAGTCGGTGCCGGCCAGCGGCACGCGCGCCATCGCGGCGGCCTCGATCGTGAGGGCCACGAGGTCCTCCGGCTCGAGGTTGTGGATGTCGCTCTTGCCCGCGGCGCGTGCGAGCGTCTGGATCTCCAGCGTCATCGTCTTGAGGTAGTTGTTCAGCCGGCGCCCGCCCTGCTCGGGGTCGAAGCGCGCGGCCAGCTCCGGATCCTGCGTCGAGATACCCGTGGGGTCCTTGCCCTCGTGCCAGTCGTCGTAGAAGCCGGCGGCCGAGCCGATCTTGGCGTACTCGTCGGCGTAGGCCGGGTCGTTGTCGCCCAGCGCGATCATCGCGGCGACGCCGACCGACACGGCATCCGCGCCGAGCGCGAGCGCCTTGGCGGCGTCGGCGCCGTTGCGGATGCCGCCGGAGACGA
>JBPCSR010000200.1:0-2517 GCA_051006935.1 Gaiellales bacterium | reverse complement strand
TCTGGAAGGCGCCCGGTCGCGACTACACGGCGATCGCCGCGGGGTCGGTCGACGAGCCGTCGGGACTGCGCTCGATCGGCCACATCTGGTGGGACGCGCGCGCCGACTGGGAGGTCCCGGACGGACTGCCCACCGCCGCAGGCGGCTCCACGCCCGCGCTGCCGCCGCCGGCCTAGGGGATCGACACCGCGCGGGACGTGCGCGACTCCGACATTGCCACGCCCGCCTCGGTCCAGGCGTTGTTCCCGGAGATCTGCACGCGCACGGAGCAGCCCGCGAGCGCCTCGCGCACCTTCAGCGTCGCCTTCTTCGCGCCCGCGATGTCGCTCCACTGCCCGCCGCCGCACTTCCGCGACCACGTGTAGGCGTACGCGAGCGCGAACGGCCATGCCGCCGTCTTCGCCGTGAGGGTGCTCCCGACGGCGGCTCGGCCTGTGAGCTTTGCGGCCTTCGGCAGCGGGGCGCGGAGGCCGGTGATGCCGGGGACCGCATGGGGCGTGCCGGACATGCCCCCCGCGGCCGTGCCGAGCTGCCCCAGCGCGTTCGTGCCCCAGCAGACCAGGCGCCCGGAGGTCGTGCTCGCGCAGGTCTGCCCTGCGCCCGCCCCGATCAGCGTCGCCTTCACGCCCGCGATCTGCACGGGCGTGGCGGAGGCGGTCGTCGTGCCGTTGCCGAGCTGGCCCGAGGCGTTGGCGCCCCAGCACCACACGGCCTCGTCGCTGGCGAGGAGGCACGCGTGGTCGACGCCGACGGAGACGGCCTTGGCCTCGACGCCGTCGGGCACCGTCACGCGCACAGGCATGTTGCTCGCGGTCGTCGTGCCGTCGCCGAGCTGGCCGCTCTCGTTCGCGCCCCAGCACCACGCGCGCTGCGTCCCGCCCTTCTTGTCCGACGCCACGGCGCAGGTGGAACTCGCACCCGCTGCGATCTGCGCGACGCCGTCGACGGTCGCGGGCAGCTTCACCGCCACGGGCGTCGGGCTGTCCGCGTTCGCGCCGTTGCCGAGCTGGCCCGCGGCACCCGCGCCCCAGCAGGCGATTCGGGCCGAGATGCCGGCGCACGCGTGCGCGCCGCCGGCGGCGAGGAGCGACGGCGAGCCGGACGCGCCGCCGGGACCGCGGAAGGTCGCCGTGCCGGGCACGTCCGTCGGCGCGGCGATGCCGGGCGTCGCGTTGCCGAGCTGGCCGTTCGAGTTGGTGCCCCAGCAGGCCACGCCGTCGCTGCCGGCGATCGCGCAGGCGAAGGTGCCGCCGACGGCGATCGTGCTCGAGTCGCGCCCGGCGCCGAGGTTCACGCGCACCGGCGTGGGACTCGGCGCACCGGCGCTGCCGCGGCCGAGCTGGCCGTAGGTGTCGTCGCCCCAGCAGCGGACCTGGCCGCCGCCCGAGGAGCCGGACTTGCCGACCGCCGCGCACGCCGCGGTCTGGCCGTTCGGCGCGCCCGGACCGACCGCGATCTCGGCGGCGCCGTAGCCCTTCGGCAGGGACACCACGCCCGGAGCTGCCGTGGCGCTCGCCGGACGGCCGGCCTGACCGGAGGCGTTGCCCCCGAAGCAGTTCGGCGCGCCGTCGGACTGCACGACGCACGACAGGCCCCCGCCGACGCCGACGAGGTTCCCGCAGCCGGCGATGATCAGGCCGCCGAGAACGAGGACGAGGACGAGCGGGAGCAGACGGAGAGTGCGCATCGCGCGAGCGTACCAGCCGTCGGTACGCGCATCGAGGCCGCGCCAGGCGCTAGCCGGAGCGGCGCGCGGCGTAGCGCGCGGCCTCGTCGATCAGCGCCTTGAACACCGGCGCGCCGGCGTCGCTGTGTGCCTCCTCCGGGTGCCAGAGCACGCCGAGCGCGAAGCTCTTGGCCGGGTCCTCGAGCCCCTCGACCGTGTCGTCCGGGGCCTTGGCGGTGACCTCGAGCCCGGCGCCGACGGTCTCGATGCCCTGGTGGTGGTGCGAGTGGATCACGGTGCCGCTCGGGACGAGCTCCTTGAGCCGCCCGCCGATCACCTCGACGGGGTGGTTCGACCAGTGCCCGAGCTTCACGCGGTGCAGGTCGCCGTCGACGACGTCGTCGAGGTGCTGCTCGAGGGTGCCGCCGTAGTGGATGTTGAGCAGCTGGAAGCCGCGGCAGATCCCGAGCAGCGGCATGTCGCGGTCGAGCGCGCCGGCGAGCAGCCCGAGCTCGGCCGTATCGCGGCGCTCGTTGGGCGGGTCGTTGGTCGGGTGCGGCTCGGCGCCGTAGGTGCTCGCGCCGACGTCGGAGCCGCCGACGAGGATCAGCCCGTCGATCGTGTTCAGCGTCTCGTCGACGAAGCCGTCCATCTCCGGCAGCGGCGGCACGAGCAGCGGGAAGCCGCCGGCCTCGTGGATCGCGTTGACGTACGCCTGCGGCGCGAGGCACGCCGGCATGCCGGTCCACGGCCCCCACGACGCCTCGAGCCAGTAGGCGGTGATGCCGATGCGCGGCCGCATGCCGGCAGCGTAGCGGTGCGTGGACGTGCTGGGCCCGGGCCCAGCACGT
>JBPCSR010000199.1:0-25489 GCA_051006935.1 Gaiellales bacterium | reverse complement strand
GAGGCCGTCGTGGCGACGCCCGACCCCGAGGCGCGCGCGGCCGTGGAGAGCCTGCGGGAGGAGATCGCGCTCGAGCTCAACGTCAAGCGCGTGCGCATCGCCGACGCCGTCGACGAGCTGCTCGAGATCGAGATCGTGCCGAACTTCAAGGTGCTCGGCCCGAAGTTGGGCAAGGACATTCCGCGGGTGCAGCAGCTGCTCAAGGACGGCGCGTACGAGCGGGACGGCGACGGCGTCCAGGTCGGCGGGCACACCCTCACGGCCGCCGAGATCGAGCTGCGCACCCGCCCGCGCGAGGGCTTCGCCGTCGCGGACGAGGGCGGCCTGGCCGTGGCGATCGACACCGAACTCGACGAGGAGCTGGAGGACGAGGGGCTGGCGCGCGAGCTGATCCACTTCATCCAGGGCCAGCGCAAGGACGCGGGCTTCGAGGTGGCCGACCGCATCGAGATCGAGATCGCGCCCGACGCCCGGCTTCAGCGGGTGCTCGCCCGCTTCGGCGACGAGGTGCGCAGCGAGACGCTCTGCACCTCGCTCGCGGAGTCCGCGCAGGTGGACGGCGCGGCGTTCGACGCCGACGGCTGCACGGCCGTGCTTGCCGTCCGCCGACAGGGCTAGCCCGCGTCGGGCGCGGGTGGGACACTTCGGGCGTGGAGGAACACGTCCCGCCCCGGCTCCTGCGGCAGCTGCCCAACGTCCTGACGACGCTGCGGCTGCTCGCCGTGCCGCTGTTCGCCGCGCTGATGCTGCACGCCGACGGCGCTCAGTCGCCGGCCGCGGCGGTGGTGTTCGCCTTCGCCGCGGTCACCGACTTCCTCGACGGCGAGCTGTCGCGTCGTCTCCACGCGCAGACGCGCTACGGGCGGGTGCTCGACCCGATTGCCGACCGCCTGCTGATCGACGTCGCCGTCGTCATCCTCTGGTTCGACCAGAGGGTTCCGCTCGTCCTCGTGGTGATCGTCCTCGCCCGCGACGTGCTGCTCCTGTTCTCGCTCCTGTTCGGACGCGGGCGCGACCACGGCGTCCGCGTCAACGTGGTCGGCAAGGCGGGGACGCTGGTCACGATGATCGGCCTCCTGCTCGCGCTCGTCACGCCGCGCGGGGCGATCGCGACGCAGATCGTGCTCTGGAGCGGCGTCGTCCTGCTCGTGCTGGGCGGGCTCGTGTACGCCCGGGCCGTGCGCCGGGCGCATCGCGCGGGCTGAGGATCGAACCCTCAACCCGCGCTCCACCCTTATGCCGCGTCCGGTGTATGCTGCCGCGACATGTTCTGCCAGGAATGCGGATACCGGAACGCGGCCACGGCGCACTACTGCGCCAAGTGCGGCACGCTGCTCGACCCCGATGCGGGGGACGACACCGCGACCTACGAGAACGACTCGGACACGCAGGAGGTGCCCATCACGCCCGGGCACCAGCTGCCGGCCGTGGTGATCCGCACCGGCGGCCGCGCGGGCGAGCACATCGCCCTGACGCAGCCCCGCGAGACGATCGGCCGCGCCGGCGAGGCGTCGATCCTGCTCGACGACGTGACCGTGTCGCGCCGTCACGCGGCGATCGAGGAGGAGGCCGACGGCCGCTACCTCGTGGATCTCGCGAGCCTCAACGGGACGTACGTCAACCACCGCCGCATCGAGCGGGTGCGCCTGCGCGACGGCGATGAGGTGCAGATCGGCAAGTTCAAGCTGACGTACCTCGAGTGACGATGGCGATCAGCGAGGAGAAGCCACTCACGATCGGCGCGGTCTGCAAGGAGCTGAAGGCCGAGTTCGAGGACGTCTCGATCTCGAAGATCCGCTACCTCGAGGAGCAGGAGCTCCTGCACCCGCTGCGCACGCAGGGCGGGTATCGCCTCTACCGGCGCGAGGACGTCGAGCGCCTGCGGACGATCCTGCAGCTCCAGCGGGACGAGTTCCTGCCGCTCAAGGTGATCCGCGCGGAGATCGAGGGCAACGGCGGCGCGATCTCGCGGACGCGCGAGCGCAAGGCGCGCCGCACGATGCAGGCGGCGGTCGCGTCCGAGCACGCCCGACGCGTCGATCGCTCCGAGCTGCTGCGCGAGACCGGCATCGACGACGTCTCGTTCGCCGAGCTCGTCTCGTACGGGATCGTCGCCGCCGACGACGACGGCCTGTACACCGAGGCCGAGGTCGAGATCGTGCGCGTCTGCCAGCGGATGGCGGAGTTCGGGCTCGGGCCGCGCCACGTGCGGCAGCTGTACACCGGCGTCCAGCGCGTGGCCGGCCTGCTCGATCAGGTGCTCGCGCCGGCGCTGCGCTCCAAGAACGCCCAGCGCCGCGAGCAGGGCGTCGAGGAGCTCGCGCAGCTGGCGGGCCTCAGCGCCGAGCTGACCGAGCGTCTGCTGCTGCGCGACGTGCGCTAGCCCGGAGCCGCGAGGACGACCGCTAGGGTGCCCTGCGATGGACCTGCGCGCCCACATCGCCGACATCCCCGACTTCCCCCAGCCGGGCATCCTGTTCCGCGACCTGCTGCCGCTGCTGGCGGACCCCGCGGCGCACGCGGAGGTCATCCGCCGGCTGCGCGCCTTCGCGGAGCCGCTACGACCCGACGTGGTCGTGGGCGCCGAGGCGCGGGGCTTCCTCTTCGGGCCGACGCTCGCCCACGAGCTCGGCTGCGGCTTCGCGCCCGCGCGCAAGCCGGGCAAGCTGCCGAGCGCCTCGTGGAGCCAGGCGTACGCCCTGGAGTACGGCGAGGATGCGCTCGAGCTCGCGCACTACGCGATCGAGCCCGGGATGCGCGTGCTGGTCCACGACGACCTGCTCGCCACGGGCGGCACCGCGGCGGCGACGGTCGCGCTCGCGCGCCAGGCGTCGGCCGAGCCTGTCGGCGCGTGCTTCGTGGCCGAGCTCAAGGGCCTCGCAGGGCGCAGCCGCCTCGAGGACCTTCCCGTGTGCGCGCTCGTGGAGTACGAGGGGGCGTGATCCGGCCAGCCGCCGGCGCCGACCTCGCCGAGCTGGAGTCCCTGTGGGAGCGCTATCGGCACGAGGCCGCCGATGACCGCTGCGCCGATGCCGAGGCCTGGCGTCGATGGATGCGCCCCCGCATCTCGGCCGGCGACGTGCGCGTGGGGATGATCGACCGCCGGATCGCGGCGTACGTGGCGTGGCAGCGCAGCGCGGTGTCGGCCGCCGGCGCGCGCGAGCTGCGCGTCCTCGAGCTGTACGTCCATCCCGAGGGCCGTGGGCAGCGTCTCGGCTCGGGGCTGCTCGCCCGTGCGATCGACGCCGCACGCCAGCGCGGGTGCGACGCGCTCGAGATGACGGCGAACGTGCACGACGAGGGCGTGCGCGGCCTCGCCGAGCCGTTCGGGTTCACACTCGCGGGCGGAGCGCTGCGGCTGCAGCTCCAGCGGCGCTGATCAGGGGAGCGTTGCCACGGCCGCGACCCAGGCGGCCTGTCCCGCCTTCGGCGCGTCGAAGGCGGCGGGCGGCGTGGGGGCCGCATAGAGCCCGTTGGTCGGCGCGGCGGCCGTGTCGACCAGGTTGTCCCAGATCGACACGCCGAAGCGCGGGTTGAGGGCCGCGTTGAGGAACGTCGTGACGGGCGTCGCGTCGGTCGCGCTCAGCGAAGCGCCGTAGCCCGTCGCCCAGATGCCCTTGCCCTGGTTGGGGAAGTAGGCGTCGACGTTCGCGATGATCGTGCCCGGATCGCCGAGCCAGAGGTTGGTCGGATCCGGAGCCGCCTCGACGCCGCCGGGCGGGTCGAGGCGCATGCCGATCGCGTCGGCCTGGATGCGCGTCCGCGCCATCGCGCGCAGGAAGGTGATCGAGGGAGTGTCGACGGTGCTCGCCGGGTCCGTGCGGGCGAGGCCGCCGGTGACGATCGGCGCGGTGGACGACTTGCGGATCTCGGTCGTGGCGACCTTCGTCAGCATGCGCAGCAGACCCGGGGCGACGAGGCGCCCGGCCATCCGCTGCGGCCGCAGCCCCGACTGCACGTTCGGGTCGGGCCAGATCTCGAAGGCGGATGCGCGCGCGCCGTAGCGCGTCACGACGGCCGCGACGAAGTTCTGGAACGCGGCCCGACGCGGGGCCCAGGCGGGATCGCCGGGCGATCCCCCGCGGCCGCCGTCGGAACGCGCCCAGTCGGGCGTGCCGCCGATCGAGACGAGCACCTGCAGCGCTTCGGGAGTCCGTCCGGTGAGCTTGGCCGCGGCGATCGCGGCGAACTGCTGGTCGACGGACGTCCATGTGTAGGCGGCGTTGCCGGGCAGGCGCGCGTTGGTCGGCTGCGTCGCGGCGATGGTGTTCCAGCGCACATCCACCCGGGCCCAGGAGGCGCGCAGCGCGTTGAGCTCCGTCGTCGTGGCGCTGGCATCGGCGGTGACGGCGCGGAAGCCGTCATCCGCGCTGAATCCCAGCGATCCCGCGCTGGCGACGGGAACCACCGCGAGCGCGGCGAGCGCGCACGCGAGGAGGACGTGGGGGAGTCGACGCACAGGCGCAGAATACCCCCGGGCAGGAGATGCGATCCGAAACGCGAAGCACAATGGGCGTGATGGCCCGACCCTCGCTCCGCCGTGCGACCACCGCCACCGCCGTCGCCCTGCTGGCGACGATGGGCGGCATCGCCACGGCCGAGGCGCGGCCGGCGCACGTGCAGGGACCGCGGATCATCGACGCGCAGGGTCACGAGCTGAAGGTGCGCGGCGTCACCTGGGGCGGCGAGCGCTTCGTGTCCCCGTCGGCGGCCACGCCGCTGCCCGCCCCCGACGTGGCGAGCGCCTCGCGCGACTTCAAGCGCATCCAGCAGATGGGGGCGAACCTCGTGCGCGACGACGTCTCCAGCGCCGCCGCCGACGACGCGCACCGGCTCGCCTTCCAGAAGCTCCAGCGACTCGCCAAGGCGCACGGGCTGCAGATCCTGTTCGCGAACGTCCCGCTCGACAACCAGGATCAGACGACCTGGCTGCAGACGCTCGCGAGCTGGTTCCCGCAGAAGCCGAACGTCTGGTACCTCCCGGCGGTCGACCCCGACTGCTCCGCGCTGACGCTGAGCGGCGCCTGCGGCGACACCGAGGCGTGGATCTGGTCGCAGGGCAACGCCATCCGCACGCTCCGCAGCGCCGGCGTGCGCACGCCGATCGTCGTGAACCTCCCGTCCGCGTCGCAGTCGGTCAGCCTCAACTGGGCGACCGCGCTCGCCGATCGCAACGTCGTCTACGGAGTGCACCCGACGAGCGGCGGCCACGCGGCCTTCACCGACCAGGACGGCCACGGCCTGACGGTGTCCCTCAAGGAGGCCACGGCGAAGGTGCCGATCGTCTTCGACGACATCGCGCGTCTGCAGACCACGGTCGACCTCGCCCGCAGCGGCCCCGACATGGGCGGCCGGGTGGGGACGCGCGCCACGGCGACCACCACCGACGCGCTGGCGTGGTCGCAGGGGCTGCTCGACTGGGTGACCGGCTGGACGCTGATCGACGGCGGCGACGGCGCCATCGTCGACGGCTTCGCCACCCAGACGAAGGACGAGGTCGCCAAGGGACGCAAGCGCTTCACCGCCTGGGGTCGCACCGCCGCCTCGGGGTACTTCGCGATCACCTTCCGCGCCGCGTCCGGCCGCGATCCCGGCACGGGCTTCCCCGGCGGCTTCGCCTATGGCGACAAGGGACCGGGCGTGCGCGACCTCCAGCAGAACCTCGCCCGGCTCGGGTTCATGAACGCCACGTGGGTGAGCGGCGACTACGACTACGCGACGTGGCAGGCCGTCACCGCGCTGCAGGGGTACTCCCGCATCGACCGGACCGGCGATGCCAACGCCGAGACGATCGCCACGCTGATGCGCGCCGAACGCCCAGTCGCGATGCATCCGGACATGGGGCGCCACATCGAGGTCGACATCTCGCGGCAGATCGTGCTGCTCGTCAACGGGGACGGCAGCGTCAGGCGCGTGATCCACACGTCGACCGGGGCCACGGACAACACGCCGGACGGCCAGTTCACGATCTCCCGCAAGGAGCGCATGAGCTGGGACTACAAGTTCAAGATCTGGCTGCCGTACGCGAGCTACTTCAAGGACGGCTTCGCCCTGCACGAGTACCCCGATGTGCCGGCGTACCCGGCGTCGCACGGCTGCGTGCGCATCGCATCGACTGACTCGCCGTACGTGTGGGACTTCGCGACGATGGGCACGACCGTCGTCCTCTACCACTCGGCGTAGGGCCTACGCCCGACGGCGGCCCTGGGCGAAGTGCTGCGGCGGCGGCGCGACGCCGCGCAGCTGGTGGAGGTCGGCGTCGACGGGCAGGGAGCGGCGATCCGGTAGGTCGAGCGGCGCCAGCGTCTCCGCGCGGATGCCGAGCTGTCCCTCCCGGCGCTCCAGCGCGCCCCGGATCAGGAGCAGCGGCTCGCTGCGGGCGAGCAGGCGGTGCTGCTCGTAGACGTCGGGCATCAGCACGACGTTGAAGAGGCCGTGCTCATCCTCGAGCAGGAGGAACACGATGCCCTTGGCGCTGGCGGGGCGCTGGCGGGCGACGGCGAGGCCGGGGATCGCGACCGCCGTCCCGTGCGGGAGCGTGGCGAGCGCCGCCGAGTCGATGACGTCGCCGAGCAGCGGCCGCAGCTGCCCGATCGGATGCGCGCGCACGGAGACGCCGGTCGTCGCGTAGTCGGAGACGAGCAGCTCCCAGGCGCCGGGCTCGGGCAGACCGGGCGGCGCCTCGCCGAGCTGGAGGTCGAAGGCGAGCTGGCTGCCCGGACCCTGTCCCTGCGGGCGCGCAGCCAGCCCGAGCTCCCAGAGCAGGCGCCGACGGGGGCCGAGCGCGTCGCAGGCGCCGGCGGCGATCAGCCGCTCCAGCCGCGGGGTGGGCAGCGCGAGGCGGTTGGCCAGCGCCCGCACGTCGCCGAAGGGCCCATGCGCCTCGCGTTCGGCGACGATCATCCGCGCCTCCTCCTCGCCGAGGCCGATCACCTGCCGCAGCCCGAGCCGCACAGCCCGGGTGCCCTCGCACCGCGCCTCCACCTGCGAGGATGCGATGTCGACGGGCAGCACCCGGATGCCGCGTCGCTCGGCGTCGCGCAGGAGCGAGGCCGGCGGGTAGAAGCCCATCGGCTGCTCCATCAGGAGCGCGCAGAGGAACGCGGCGGGGTGGTGATGCCGCAGCCAGGCGCTCTGGTAGGCGAGCAGGGCGAAGGCGGCCGAGTGCGACTTGGGGAAGCCGAAGGCCGAGAAGGCGATGATCTGGCGGAAGACCGTGCGCGCCACGTGCTCGGGCACGCCCCGCGCCGCCGTGCCGGCGAGGAAGGACCGCCACTGGGCGGCGAGGGCGGCGCGGCTGCGACGCCGGCTCATCGCCCGCCGCAGCGCCTCGGCCTGGCCGGGCGTGAAGCCGGCCAGCGCCTGGGCGACGTCGAGCACCTGGTCCTGGAAGACGATCACGCCGAGCGTGTCGCGCAGCGGCTCCTCCAGCAGGGGGTGCGCGTAGGGAATCGGCAGGTCGGGGTCGAGCCGGCGGGCCTGGCGCCGCTGGATGTACGGGTTGACCGCGCCGCCCTGGATCGGGCCCGGTCGGACGAGCGCGACCTCGACGACGAGGTCGTCGAGGCAGGTGGGCTGCACCCGCAGCAGCGTCTGCATCTGCGCCCGGGACTCGATCTGGAAGACGCCCACGGTGTCGGCGGCCTGGATCTCCCGGTACACCGCCGCGTCGTCGAGCGGCACCCGCGAGAGGTCGACGGCCGCGCCGGTGCTGCGCCGGATCTCGGACACGCAGCGCTCGACGGCGCTGAGCATGCCGAGGCCGAGCAGGTCGATCTTGAGGAAGCCCGCGTCGGCGACGGCGTCCTTGTCCCACTGGCAGATCGTGCGCCCCGCCATCGCGGCCGGCTGGAGCGGCACCAGCTCGCTGAGCGGTCGATCGGCGACGATCATCCCGCCCGGGTGCTGCGACAGGTGGCGCGGCAGGCCGGCGATCTGCGCGCACAGGGCCGCGAGCAGCCGCAGCCGTCGGTCGTCGGCGCGCTCGCGCAGCCCGGGCACGCGGCGGAGCTCCTCGCCGACCGCCTCCGCGCTCCAGCCGTCGCTGGCGGCGGCGAGCCGGGCGATGTCGCCGGCCGGCAGCGCCAGCACCTTGCCGATCTCGCGGATCGCGCCCTTCGCGCGATAGGTGGCGAAGGCGCCGACCAGCGCGGCGCGCCGATCCCCGTAGTGCGTGTGGATGCGGCGGATCAGCTCGGCGCGGATGTCGCGGGGGAAGTCGAGGTCGATGTCGGGGGTGGAGGCGAGCTCCTCGTTGAGGAAGCGCCCGAGCGAGAGGCGTCCGGCGACCGGGTCGATGTGGGAGAGGCCGGTCAGGTAGCAGACGATCGAGCCCACGCTCGAGCCGCGCCCGCGCCCGGGGGGCAGCACGTTGCGCGCGGCGTCGGCGCCGCGGATGCCGAGCGCGACCTCGCGCGCCAGCTCGAGGATCTCGTGGTGCAGCAGGAAGAACCCGGCCAGGCGATGCCGGCGGATCAGCGCCAGTTCGGTCTCGAGCCGCTGCTCCGCCTCGCGTCGCCAAGGCGCGCCCGGTGGGTAGCGCCCGTCGAGGTGGGCCGTGCAGAGCCCGCGCAGCTCGACGTCGGCGTCGGCGGCGCGCTCCGGCGGGCGGTAGTCGAGGCTGCCGGTCAGGTCGAAGCGGCAGCGCTCGGCGATGCGTCGCGTCTCGGCGATCGCAGCGGGGAGATCGGCGAACAGCGCGCCCATCTCGGCCGGGGGCTTGAGCACGTGCTCGCGGTTGCCGCGGAGCCGCGCGGTGCAGGCGTCGAGCGCGGCGTGCTCGCGGATCGCGACGAGCACGTCCTGCAGCGGCCCCCGCCGGCGCAGGTGCAGGTGCACATCGTTGGTGGCGACGATCGGCAGCCGCCGTTCGCGGGCCAGCCGCAGGAAGGCGCGCAGCTGGGCCTCGGCGCCCTGGCGGAACGGGCGCTGCAGCTCGACCACGAGGCGCGGGCCGAACGCCTCCAGGAGCAGGTCGCGCCGCCGTCGCGCCGCCGCGGCGTCGGCATCGCGCAGCACGCCGTGCTCGGGGCAGCCGGTCAGGCACGTGAGCCCGTCGGCGTGCTCGAGCACCCGCTCCAGCGGGACGGCCGGCATCCGCGCCACCGGTCCGCCGTCGTCGCGCGTGCCGGCGTGCGCCGCCGTGATCAGCCGGCAGAGGTTGGCGTAGCCCTCGCGGGTCTCGACGAGCAGGACGAGGTGGCGCGACGCGCCGTCGGCCTCGACCGTCAGCTCGCAGCCGGTGATCGCCTGCAGTCCCGCGGCCGCAGCGGTCTGGGCGAAGGGCAGGGCGGCGCAGAGGTTGTCGTGGTCGGTCAGCGCCAGCGCGCCGTAGCCGAGCGTGCAGGCGCGGTCGACGAGCTCCTCGGGGTGGGCCACGCCGTCGAGGAACGAGTAGGCGGAATGGCAGTGCAGCTCGACGTAGTCAGCCGCCATACCGCCACCAGCCGCCGTCGCGCCGATCCTCGTAGACCGTGCAGATGCGCCCGTCGGCGAGCGCGAGCGCGAAGCAGCGGCGCCGGCAGGGGGTCGACCACCAGCCCTCCTCGATGCGCCATTCCTCGCGCACGGCGTCGACCGCGGCGCCGTCGACCTGCGCGGGGCGTCCGGCCGCATCGACGGCCACGCGGCAGGAGCGCGGCGTCTGGGAGGGAAGCGGGCGCAGGCCCCGCGTCATCTCGGCGTCAGCCCGTAGCGCCGCTCCGGCAGGCGGCTCGAGGGATCGACGGGGACGACGCGGAGCAGCGCGCCCTCGCCGACGGCGGCGCGCACCTGCCGGGCGGCGCCGTCGAGGCGGCGGTCGCGCTCCGCCCCCTCGCGCTCGAGCAGGGTGAGCTGCTGCGGCGCCGCCGAGAGCTCCGCGAAGGTGAGCGCGAGGCGCTCGGCAGGCGCGGGCAGCCGTCGCGCCTTGGGCAGCAGCGCCAGGAGCAGGCGGGGGACGTCGGCGGTGGGCTCGCGCAGCGGCGCCTCGCTCGTCCAGGACTCGCCGGTGATCAGGCGCGCCTGCAGCCGCAGGAGCCGCGGCAGCGCGTCGCCCCGCTCGGGCAGCATCACGGTGCGCGCGATCAGCACGCCGAGCGCCTGCTCGAGCGCCGCGTCGGTCGCGATCGGCTCGGCCGGCCGGAACACGCCGCGCACCAGCGGCGGCGGCGCCTGCGCGGCGATCGCCGCGCCGTCCTCGCCGCGCGCCATCCGCCAGGCCTCGACACCGGCCGGGCCGAAGCGGTCGCGCACGGCCAGGCGCGAGAGCGAGGCGACGCCGCCGAGGCGATCGATGCCGACGAGCGCGAGCGCCGCGCAGAGCTCCGCCGGGGCGCCGCCGTCGTCGTGCAATAGCCGCACCGGCAGGGGCGCGATCGCGGCCACCACCTCCTCGGCGCCGAGCACCCGCGGGCGCCGACGGGCCAGCCGAGCGGCCATCAGCGCGCCGAAGCGGGTGGGGGCGGCGCCGATGCGGATCGCCTCGCCCGTCTGGGCCAGCCCGTGCAGACGCTCGATCAGGCGGCGCGGGCCGCCGTGCAGGCGGAGTCCCGGCGCGGCGTCGATCAGCACCCGGCCGGGGGCGATCTCCTCGACCGGCAGGCCGAGCGCGTCGATGTCGCGCAGGAGCCGGGCCGCGCGCTCCTGCACGCCGACGGGGTCCGGCGGTACGAGCCGCAGTCCAGGACAGAGCGTGAGGGCCTCGCCGAGCGGCATGCCGCTGCGCACGCCGCCGGCCTCGGCGGCCGCGGAGGGGAGGCCGATCCGCGGCTCGCCCAGCGGCGACGGGCCCAGCGCGACCGGCGTCCCGACGGGCGGTGGCGCGCCGGCGGCCGCCAGGGCGATCACGAGCGGGAGGCGGGGCAGGTGCAGGGCGAGAAGCATCGCCCCGCCAGTCTAGTCGAACGTATGTTCGTATGCGAGCGGCGGGCGCCTCAGCCGTCGGATCCGCCCGCAGCGGCCCCGAGCTGGGCGATCACCTGCTCGAAGACCTCGTGCGGCTGCGCGCCCATCAGCAGGTACTGCTCCTGCAGGACGAAGGCCGGCACGGCGTTGATGCCCATCGCGTGCGCCTCGCGCGTCGACTCCTGCACGACGGGTCGGAAGCGGCGGGTGGCGATCGCCTCGTCGACGGCCTCGGCATCGAGCCCCACGCCGATCGCGACCTCCCGGATCACGTCCGGGTCGGCGACGTTGCGGGACTCCTCCCACATCGCGCGCATGACCGCCTCGTGGTAGGCGGCGTGCAGCCCCTCCGCCCGGGCGAGCTCGCCGAGCTCGAGGGCGAGGTGCGTGTTCGGCGTGATCTCCGGGTGCGGCGCGTAGCCGAAGCCGCTCTCCGCGAACATCGCCGCCACGCGCTCGACGTGCTCCTCGCCGTACTTGGCGATCAGGTCGGCGCGCGGGATCCCCTCCGGCGGGTACTCGGGGTGCAGGTCCCAGGGGAGCCATTCGATCTGAGCGCCATACTGGCGCTCGAGCCACGTCGCGCGCTCGCACGCGACCCGGCAGAACGGTCAGAGGAAGTCGGACCAGATCAGGATGCGCAGCGGCTCGCTCATGGCACCTCCCCCTCGGCGGCCGGCGCGGGGCCGGACAGGTCGGACATCAGCTGCCGCTCGGCGGCGACGCGCTGGCGGCGGTTCTCCAGGACGGTGCGCAGGACGACCTGCACGGAGCCGGCCACCGGTATCGCGAGCAGCGCGCCGATGATGCCGAGCAGCGATGCGCCGACGAGCACGCTGACGAGGACGATGAACGGCGAGACGTCGATGCTCTTGCGCATCACGACGGGCTGGATGATGTGGTTCTCGACGAACTGGTACGAGATGGCGAGCACGAGCATCACGATGCCCGCCGTCAGCGAGTGGGTGAGGGCCACGAGCACGGCCACGGTGGAGCCGATCGTCGCGCCGATCAGGGGGATCAGGTCGAGCAGGCCGACGAGCAGCGCGATCGCCAGCGCGAACGGGACGCCGAGCAGCCAGGCCGTCACGCCGATCGTGCTGCCGGCGATGAAGGCGATGAACAGCACGCCGGCCGTCCAGCGCGCGATCGTCCCGTTGACCTCGTCGAACAGGGCGAGCGAGCGGTCGGCGTGACCGGGGCGCAGGAGCTCCGTCGCGGTCCGCAGGAAGCGCGGGATCTCGAGCAGCAGGAACAGCGTCATGAACAGCACCGTGATGACCTTGCCGAGCCCGGTCACGACGGCCGTCGCGACGCCGAGCAGGTTGCCGGCCTGCGCGGGCAGCCGGTTGGAGTACTCGGTCGCCGCCTCCTTGAGGCGCTGCACGAGGTCGTAGCGGTCGTCGAAGCGCTGGAACGGGCCCCAGTGGCGCATCTCCTCGAGCAGGCCCGGCGCCCGCGTGGCGAACGACCGCATCTCCGCGTAGAGCGGCGTCAGGAGCGCGGCGAGGAAGATGATCAGCAGCACGATCAGTCCGACCACGACGATCACGGCGGCGACGCCGCGCCGGTTCCCGACGCGTGCCTGGAGCACGGAGACGATCGGGTTCAGCGCCAGTGCGAGGAAGCCCGAGATCAGGACCAGCTCGCCGATCGCGCGCACCTGCCACAGCACGTAGATGACGAGCAGGAACAGCGCCAGCGTGAGCATCAGGCGGATCAGCGTCCGCGTGGACACGGTCACCTCGACGCGACGCGGCGGCTCCGGGAGTAGGCTCACGGCCCGAGTGTACCGCGGCGGGGGTAGGCTCCCGGCGATGGCGCAGCGCCCCCTGATCGTGGTCACCGGCGGCTCGTCGGGGATCGGCCTCGCGCTGGCGCGCCGACTGCGGCGGCCCGACGCGGACCTGCTGCTGGTGGCGCGCGGCGCCGATCGCCTCGCGGTCGCCGCCGCCGAGCTGGGGTGCGCGACCCTCGCTGCGGATCTCGCGACCGAGCAGGGCGTCGCGGCGCTCGCCGAGCGCATCGCGGGCGTGGCCCGCATCCCGGTTCTGGTCAACAACGCGGGCGGCCCGTTCCGCACGCCGCTGCTCGAGCACGATCCGGACGAGGCGCGCGCCGCGATCGACCTCCTCTACCTGGCGATGGTGCGCGTCACCGCGGCGGCCTGGCCGGCGCTCGTGGCGGCGCGCGGCTCGGTGATCAACGTGGTCAGCGTCGCCGGCACGGTCTCGACCGGCTCGGCGCCGCACTACGCGGCCGCCAAGCACGCGGCGATCGCGTGGTCGCGTGGCCTCCACGTGGAGGCCGCCGCGGAGGGCGTGCACGTGCTCACCGCGAATCCGGGCCCCGTGGCGACGACCGCGTTTCCCCATGATCGTCTGCGCGGCCATCGCTGGCTGCGGCACGCGGTGATCGAGGACGAGCGATGCGCCGACACGATCGTGCGCGCCTGGGCGCGGCGGCGCGCGGAGTCGTTCCACCCGGAGTGGTGGCGCGTGGCGACCGTCGCGCAGGCGCTCGCGCCGGCGACGATGGCGCGCCTCGCCCGCCGCGGGCGCCAGCGCTTCGGCTAGGAGGCGGGGAGGAAGCCGATGCGCTCGCGCACGGCCTCGATCTGCGGCACGGCGATCGCCAGCGCGCGCTCCGCACCGCGGTGCAGGAGCCGCTCGACCTCGCCGGGATCGTGGGCGAGCTCGGCGTGCCGCTCCTGCAGCGGCAGGAGGAGCTCCAGCACGCTGTCGGCGACGTCGCCCTTGAAGTCGCCGTAGCCCTTGCCCTGGTAGCGGGCCTCGAGCTCGGCGATCGTCACGCCCTCGACCGCGGACTGGAGCGCGAGGAGGCCGGAGACGCCGGGCTTCGCCTCGATGTCGTGGCGGATCTCGCCGTCGGAGTCGGTGACCGCCGACATGATCTTCTTGCGCAGGCGCTTGGGGTCCTCGAGCAGGGTCAGCGTGCCCTGCTCCGTGCCGCCCGTCGTCGACATCTTCCTCGTGGGCTCCTGGAGGTCGACGATGCGTGCGCCGACCGGCGGGATCGACGCCTCCGGGACGACGAAGGTGTCGCCGTAGCGGCCGTTGAAGCGGATCGCGATGTCGCGCATCAGCTCGAGGTGCTGCCGCTGGTCCTCGCCGACGGGCACGCGGCCGGCGTTGTAGAGGAGCACGTCGGCCGCCTGCAGGACGGGGTAGTCGAAGAGGCCGACCGACACGGACTCCTGCCCGCCGGATTTGTCCTTGAACTGCGTCATGCGCCGCAGCTCGCCCATCGTCGCGGTGCAGTTGAGGTACCAGGCGAGCTCCATGTGCTGGGGCACGTGGCCCTGCACGAACAGGATCGAGCGCTCGGGGTCGATGCCGGCCGCGAACAGCAGCGTGGCCAGCGAGAGCGTGGAACGGCGCAGCTGCCCGGGATCCACGGGCACGGTGATCGAGTGCAGGTCGACGATGCAGTAGATGCACTCGTGCTCGTCCTGTCCGTCGACCCAGTGCCGGATCGCGCCGAGGTAGTTGCCGATGTGCTTGTCGCCCGTGGGCTGGATGCCGGAGAAGACCCGCGCCATGGGCGAACCGTACCGACCCCCGTGGGCGACGGGCGCAGGGCGCAGGGCGTCTGGTACCGTCGCCCCGTGCCGGAACAGGGACGTGATCCGCTCGATCGCATCCGCGATCGCCTCGAGGCCCTGTCGCCGAACGACCAGCGCGTCGCCGACGTCGTGCTGCGGGACCCGACCGGCGTCGCCTTCATGTCGGCCGACGCGCTCGCCGCCGCCGCGGGGGTCTCCAAGGCCGCGGTAGTGCGCTTCGGCGCGCGCCTCGGCTACGGCGGCTTCGGCGGGCTGCAGGCGGCGCTCCAGGGCGACGTGCGCGAGCGCCTCGACGACGCGCCGCCGACCGGCGGCGGCACGCTCGTCGAGCGCTGGCTGGACGCCGTGCAGCGCGACCTGCGCACCGTCGCCGACGGTACGCCGCCTGAGTCGCTGGCGCGCGCGGCCGCCCTGCTCGAGACGGGGGAGGGCTGGATCCATGTGTTCGGCCAGCGGGCGAGCGCGGCGGTGGCGGAGTACGCCTACTTCCTGCTCAATCCGATGCTCCCGAACGTCGTGCGCGTGGAGGCCGGCGAGTCCGCTCTGGCCGACCGCCTGATCGGCATCGGCCCCGAGGACCGGCTGCTCGCCTTCACCTTCCGCCGCTACGCGAAGGTGACCACGGACGTCGCCGCCTTCTTCCAGGAGGCGGGAGCGCCCGTCGTGCTCGTCACCGATTCGACCGCCGCGCCCGCCGCCAAGCACGCGACGGAGACGCTCGTGTGCGCGGACGACGCCCCGGCCCCGTTCCCGACCGCGGTGACGGGGATCTTCCTCGTGGAGCTGCTCGCCGCCACCTTGCTCGAGCGCAATCCCGACGGCATCGGACGGCGCCTCGACGACGCCGAGCGGGCCTGGGGCCGGTTCGGCACGTACGGATCCGACGCACCCGATGGCGACGCCGCCTGAGGCGCGCGCAGGCTCTCAGACGCCTCTCAGCAAGCGCCTGCACCCTGTGGGCATGTCCCGAGCAGCACGCAACAGCAAGATCCTCCGCAGCGGCGCGATCGGCTTCGTCGCCGGCGTCGCCACCCTCGGCGTCGTCGCGCACGGGTCGCCCGCGCACGACCTCGTGACGGGCGCGCTCGGCGTGGCCGATCCAGCCACTGCGCTCGCCGATGGCGCCCGCCACGCTGCCCACCACAGGGCAACCGAGTCACGCGCCAGGAAGCAGTCGCTCGACGCGTGGCTCAAGCAGCAGCTCCAGGACTCGGAGCAGCAGTACCAGCAGCCCCAGCAGCAGGACGCGCAGCCCGCGCAGCCGCAGTACCAGCAGCCGCAGCAGCAGAACGTGCAGCCGGCGCCGGCCCAGCCCCCGCAGAGCCAGGCCAGCTGAGCGCCGCGGATCCCGCCGTGGAGCCGGCGATCGACTGGACGTTCCGCGCGATGGGTGCGGACTGGCGCATCCACCACGCCGGCGGCGTCTCCGGCGCGGACGCGCAGGCGGTGGCAGCCGCCGTGCTGGCCGACGAGCGCCGGTGGTCGCGGTTCCTCCCGCAGAGCGACGTGTCGCGCATCACCCGGGAGGCCGGACGCCCGGTGGGCGTCACGCGCGAGACGATCGACCTCGTCGAAGCCGCGCGCGCTTGGTCGGCGCGCACGGACGGAGTCTTCCAGCCGCTGGTGGGATCCCACCTCGCGGCATGGGGGTACCGGGCCGGCGTGGGCGACGGCGCGCCTGCCGCTGCGCCGGACACCACGGCTGCGGTCGACGCCGCGGCGATCCTCCTCTCGCGCCGCGAGGGGACCATCGCGATTCCGGCCGGGACCGCGCTCGACCTCGGCGGCATCGGCAAGTCCTGGGCCGCGGTCCGCGCGGGACGCCTGCTCGCCGACCGCTGCGACGACCAGCGGTTGATCATCGATGCCGGCGGCGATCTCGCGATCGTCCGTGGCACGCACCGAGTGGAGACGGCGGCCGGTGCCGTCGTCGCCGCCGAGGGCACGGGCGTCGCGACGTCGTCCAGCGAGCGGCGCGCCTGGAGCCTCGGCGATGGCACCGTCGCGCACCATCTGATCGACGCTGCGACAGGGACCCCGTGCGGGCGTGGCACAGCCGTCGTGGCCGGCATCGACCCGGTCGCCGCCGACGTGCTCGCGTCCTGCCTCGTCATCGATCCACTGCTGCTCGGGCGCATCGGCGCGCCGGCGGCCCTGGTGGATGCGACGGGTCTCGTGACACCGGGCTCGAGCTGGTCGGACGTCGCCGGCGGCGTGCGGGGCTGAGCTCAAGGCGGTCGGCGGCGGTCCGATACCGTACGGGCGGGCGGGTGTGGCGGAATGGCAGACGCGCCAGGTTTAGGTCCTGGTGGGGGCGACCCCGTGGAGGTTCAAGTCCTCTCACCCGCATCGGAAGGCCCGCCACCCGTGATCCCGTACGATGCACGTCCCCGCAACGGGCCGATCGCCGGAGACACGAGACGCATGGAAACCGCTGTAGAGACCCTCGAGGACAACAAGGTCAAGATCCGCGTCGAGGTCGACGCCCACGACGTCGATCACGCGTTCGAGCACGCGCTCAACGACCTGCGCAAGGAGCTGCGCGTCCCCGGCTTCCGACCCGGCAAGGCGCCTGTCGCCGTCGTGCGCCAGCGCCTCGGCGAGGAGGCGATCGCCGAGGAGGCCCTGCGGACCCACATCAACGGCTGGTGGCGGCGCGCGTGCAGCGCCGCGGGCGTGGAGGGCATCGACCAGCCGCAGATCGACTTCGACGACGCCCCCGCGCAGGGCGCCCCGTTCGTCTTCACGGGCATCGTCGGCACGCCGCCGAAGGCCGCCCTCCCGGCGACGCTCGAGCTCGCCGCCGTGCGCCCTGCCGTGGAGGTGACGGACGAGATGATCGACGAGGAGCTCGAGCGCATCCGCATGGCGGGCGCCGAGTTCAAGGCGGTGGAGACCCCGGTCGAGGCCGGGCACCAGGTGCTCGTCGACATGAGCGGCGCCGTCGACGGCAAGCTGATCAAGGACGCGCAGGCCACGGACCTGCTCGTCGAGGCCGGCTCCGGCCGACTGCTCGACGAGCTCGACGCCGCGATCATCGGGATGAAGGCCGGCGACGTGAAGGACGTCCCGATGACGCTGCCCGCCGATCAGAAGCCCAAGCGCCTCGCCGGCGCCGAGGCGACCTTCACGGTCACGGTCAACGAGGTGCGCGCCCGCGTGCTGCCCGACCTCGACGACGAGTTCGCCAAGAACATGGCCGGTTTCGACACGCTCGCGGAGCTGCGCGACGACATCCGCACCGGGCGCGAGGAGACGGCCCGGCGCGAGACCGATTCGGCGTTCCGACGCAACGTGCTCCAGGACCTCGGCGAGCAGGCCGAGGTCGAGGTGCCGGCCGAGATGGTCGCGCGGCGCATCGACGATCGCATGCAGTCGATGGCACGCTCGCTGCAGGCGCAGGGGATCAGCCTCGATCAGTACCTGCAGATGATCGGGCGCGACATGAACTCGCTGTACATGGAGCTGATGCCCGAGGCCGGACGCGAGGTGCGCGAGGAGCTCGCGCTCGACGCGTACGTCGAGGCGAACGGCATCGCGGTCGACGACGACGCGCTGCGCGCGTTCATCACCGAGCAGGCCGCCGAGGAGCAGGAGCCGGCGGAGGTGGTGGAGCGGATCATGTCCGACACGCCGATGCGCGAGGACGTCCGTCGCGATCTGATCCTGCGCGACGCGCTCGACCATGCCGTCAAGGCGGCGAAGGAGATCACGCCCGAGGAGGCGGAGGCCCGCGCCAACGCGCGTCGCCCGCAGGCGGAGACGTCTGCGAAGGACGAAGATGGGGACGACGCGGTCAGCTGATCCGCATCCCCCGAGCAGGAAAACCGCACCCCACCACCGAAAGGTCCCATCGTGAGCCCACTGGTCCCCATGGTCGTCGAGCAGACGTCGCGCGGCGAGCGCGCATTCGACATCTACTCCCGCCTCCTCAGCGAGCGCATCATCTTCCTCGGCACGCCGGTCGATGACCAGATCGCGAACCTGATCGTCGCGCAGCTGATCCACCTGGAGTCGGAGGACCCGGACAAGGACATCTCGCTGTACATCAACTCGCCGGGCGGATCCGTCTACGCGGGCATGGCGATCTACGACACGATGCAGTTCATCAAGCCCGACGTGCAGACGATCTGCGTCGGCATCGCGATGTCGATGGGCGCCTTCCTGCTCGCCGGTGGGGCGAAGGGCAAGCGCATGGCGCTGCCGAATTCCAAGATCCTGATCCACCAGGTGTCCGCCGGCTTCCAGGGCCAGGCGACCGACATCGAGATCCATGCCCGCGAGATCATCGACATGCGCCAGAACCTCGACCGCCTGCTCGCCGAACACACCGGCCAGCCGGCGGAGAAGGTCAAGCAGGACACCGAGCGCGACAACTTCATGAGCGCCGAAGAGGCCAAGTCCTACGGGCTCATCGACCAGGTCATCGCGCACCGCTGAGATGACGCCGTCGGACAACACCGGCGAGCAGCTCCTCTGCTCCTTCTGCGGCAAGACGCAGCGACAGGTGCGGAAGCTGATCGCCGGCCCCGGCGTCTACATCTGCGACGAGTGCATCGATCTCTGCAACGAGATCATCTAGGAGGAGCTGCGTCCCCCGACGACGCTCGAGACGCGCACCCTGCCCGCGCCGCAGGAGATGTACGCGTTCCTCAACGACTACGTGATCGGCCAGGACGAGGCGAAGCGCATGCTGTCGGTGGCGGTCTACAACCACTACAAGCGCGTGCGCATGGCCGCCGAGAGCGACGGCGACATCGAGCTCGGCAAGTCGAACATCCTCCTGCTCGGCCCGACCGGCTGCGGCAAGACGCTGCTCGCGCAGACGATGGCGCGGATCCTCGACGTGCCGTTCGCGATCGCGGACGCCACCGCGCTGACCGAGGCCGGCTACGTGGGCGAGGACGTCGAGAACATCCTGCTGAAGCTCATCCAGGCGGCGGACTTCGACATCAAGAAGGCCGAGACGGGGATCATCTACATCGACGAGATCGACAAGGTCGCGCGCAAGTCGGAGAACCCGTCGATCACGCGTGACGTCTCCGGCGAGGGCGTGCAGCAGGCGCTGCTGAAGATCCTCGAGGGCACCGTCGCGTCCGTGCCGCCGCAGGGCGGCCGCAAGCATCCGCACCAGGAGTTCCTGTCGATCGACACGACGAACATCCTGTTCATCTGCGGCGGCGCCTTCGCCGGCCTCGATCGCATCATCGAGCGGCGCGTCGGCCGCAACGCCGTGGGCTTCGGCTCCGTCGAGCAGCGGGCGCAGCGCTTCGACGATCCGGCGGAGGTGCTCCAGCACGTGCTGCCGGAGGATCTCACGCAGTTCGGCCTGATCCCCGAGTTCGTCGGCCGCATGCCGATCATCAGCGCCGTGCACCAGCTCGACCGCGAGCAGCTCGTGCAGATCCTCGTCGCGCCGAGGAACGCGCTGACCAAGCAGTACCAGCGCTTCTTCCAGTACGACGACGCCGAGCTCGTCTTCCACGAGGACGCCCTGTGGGCGATCGCGGATCGCGCCCTGGAGCGCGAGACGGGCGCGCGCGGCCTGCGCTCGATCATCGAGGGCGCCCTGACCGACGTCATGTTCGAGCTCCCGAGCCGCTCCGACATCGCCCGCTGCATCGTCACGCGCGACACCATCGAGCGCGGCGTCCGTCCCACGCTCGTCACGACCGGCGGACATGCCTCGACCGACCTGCCGGCCGAAGAGTCCGCGTAGCACCCGATGTCCGGCACGGTCCGGATCAACCGCTACCTCGCCGCCGCCGGTCTCGGCACGCGTCGCGAGGTGGAGGGGCTGCTGCGCGCCGGCCGCGTCACCGTCAACGGGGCCGCCTGCACGGCCCCCTCCACCCAGGTGGCGACCGGTGACGTCGTGCTGCTCGACGGCCTGCCGCTGGGGGCCGGCCCCACCGGCGCGGTCCTCTGCCGCGCACCGGGTGCGGCGATCACGCTCGTGCATCCGGGTGAGCTCCATGCCGTGCTCGGCCGGTCCGGTCAGGGTTCCGGGCTGGAGCTGCTCCTCGCCGATGCGGCACTGGCGGCCCGTCTCTCCGACCCGACGTTCCCGCTCAAGGAGCGCATCGATCGCGCAGGCCGCCGCACGCGCCTGGGCGACCTCGAGCTGGGTGACCTCCCGCCGGGCGACTGGCGCCCGCTCGCACCGCGTGAGCTCGAGCGCCTCCGCCGCGGTGCTCGGCTCCCGCCGCGCGCCGGGTAGCCTTGGGGCATGAAACGCGGGGGCAAGGAGCGCGGGCGTCGGATCGACGGCCTGCTGCGCGAGGTGCTGGGGGAGCGCATCGCGCGCCTCAACGACCCGCGACTGCGCGCCGTGACGGTCGTCGAGGTGCGCGCGTCGAAGGACACCGCCGTCGCCGACGTGTTCGTCCAGCTGCACGGGAACGAGAAGGCGCAGACGCGCGCGATGGACGGTCTCGAGGCCGCGCGGCCGGTCCTCCAGGCCGCGGTCAACGACGAGCTGTCCCTCCGCAACACCCCCGTGCTGCGCTTCATCCACGACGAGTCGATCGACCGCGCCACGCGCATCGAGCAGCTGCTGCGGGACAATCCGCCCGTGCTTCCCGAGGAGCCGGCGTGAGCGGGCTCGCCGACGTCGCGGAGCTGCTGCGCACGCATCCGCGTGTCGTGGTGGCCTGTCACGAAGCGCCTGACGGAGACGCCCTCGGCTCGCTGATCGGCTGCGGCAGCGCGCTGCGCGCCGGGGGCTGGGACGTCGTGCTGTGGGCGCCGGGCGATGCGCCGCTGCCCGCCGATTACGGGTGGCTCGGGTACGGCGAACTCGTGCGGGAGGCGCCCGCGGACATCGCCGAGCGCCTGCTGCTCGCCCTCGATTGCGGCTCGGCGCAGCGGCTCGGCGCGGGCGGGGAGACCGCGGTCGCGGCCGCCGCAGCATCGGCCAACGTCGACCACCACGCCGACAATACGCGCTTCGCGCAGGTCAACGTCGTGGACGCGGACGCTGCCTGCGCCACGGTGCTCTGCCTGCGCCTGCTGCGCCTGCTCGAGCTCCCGCTCAGCGCGGCGGTGGCCGAGGCGCTGTACGTCGGCATCGTCACGGACACGGGCCGCTTCATGTTCGGCAACACCGACGCCGAGGCGCACGTCGCCGCCGCCGACCTGATCGCCTTCGGCGTGGCCCCGGACGCGGTGTTCCGCCGCCTCTACGAGGGCAAGCCCGAGGCCCGCGTGCGCCTGCTCGCCCGCGCCCTTTCGTCGCTCGACGTGCGCGCGGACGGCCGGCTCGCCGTCGCGTGCATCACGCTCGGCGATCTCGACGCGACCGGAGCCGCCGAGGAGGACTCCGAAGGCGTGATCGACCACCTGCGCGCCATCCGCGGCGTGGATGTCGCCGCCGTCATCCGCGAGCCGCGGGCCGGCGGCGGCACGCTCAAGAAGGCCTCATTGCGCAGCACGCGGCCCGAAGTCGACGTCGCTCGCATCGCGCACGTCGGCGGCGGCGGCGGCCACGCGATGGCGGCCGGCTTCGCGATGGAGGGCTCGTTCGCCGATGTGATCGCGTTGATCGAGGGCGAGCTGGCACGTGGCTGACGCCCCGGTCGCCGGGCTGCTGCTCGTCGACAAGCCCGCGGGGATCAGCTCGTTCGGCGCGATCGCGCGCCTGCGACCGGCGTACGGGCGCAAGCTCGGCCACGCGGGCACGCTCGACCCGTTCGCCACGGGGCTGCTCGTCGTGCTGCACGGCCGCGCGACCCGCTTGGCGACGTACCTCAGCGGTCTGGAAAAGCGGTACGCGGCCGAGGTGCGCTTCGGCGCGACCTCGACGACCGGCGATCCGGAGGGGGAGATCGCCGTCACGGGCGCCACCACCGAGCGAGCTGCCGTGGAGGCGGCGCTGCCGGCCCTGACGGGGCGCATCCAGCAGGTCCCGCCCGCGGCCAGCGCCGTGCACATCGACGGCGAGCGCGCCTACCGGCGGTTCCGGCGCGGCGAGGCCGTTACGGTGCCGGCACGACAGGTGACGGTGCACGGGATCACGCTGATGCAGTTCGACGAGGACACCCAGACCGCGCGGCTCGACGTCCGCTGCGGCACGGGCACCTACGTCCGCAGCCTCGCCCGCGATCTCGGCGAGGCGCTCGGTGCCGGCGCGTACCTCACGCAGCTGCGGCGCACCGAGGTGGGTCCGTTCCGCGTCGAGGATGCGGCGACGCCCGATGCGATCGTCGCCGCCGGAGCCGGCACGCTCGGCTGGCTGCCGCCGCTGGCCGCGGTCGGCGCGCTGCCGCGGCGCGCGCTCTCGCCCGAGGAGCGCACCGCGGTCGGACACGGGCGGCGCATTGCAGCGGTGGACATCGAAGGTGCCGTGGCCCTCGTCGCCGACGGCGAGCTGATCGGCGTGGGCGAGGCCGACGACGGCTCGATCGCCCCGCGTATCGTGCTGGATCCCGCATGACCGAGCGCCAGGTCCGCACGCTGCACCAGGGCATCGACGAGGTGCCACCCGGTCGCCGCTCGATCGCGCTCGGCACGTTCGACGGCGTGCACCTGGGCCACCGGGCCGTGATCGCCGCGGCGAAGGCCGCCGGCGACCGCCTCGGCGTGAGCACGATGGCCGCGACGTTCCACCCTCGGCCGGCGACGGTGATCCGACCCGGCACCCCGTCGGCCTCGCTGTCGGGCATCACGGAGCGCATCCGCATGCTCTACCAGGCCGGGGCGGACGAGGTGGTGATGATGCGCTTCACGGCGCAGCTCGCGGAGCTGAGCGCACAGGAGTTCGTGGAGCAGGTGCTGGTCGATCGGTTCGGCGCCGTGGCGATCGCCGTCGGCGAGGACTTCCGCTTCGGCCATGACCGGCGCGGCGGCGTGGAAGCCATGCGCGGGCTCTGCGAGCCGTTCGGCATCGAGGTGGACGCCGTGGAGCTCCTGGCCGACGACGGCGAGAAGATCTCCTCGTCCCGCATCCGCGGTCTGATCAGCGAGGGGGCGATGCCCGAGGCCGCCGAGCTGCTCGGGCGGCTCCCGTCCGTGGACGGCGTCGTCGCGCACGGGGACAAGCGCGGCCGCGAGATCGGCTTTCCCACCGCCAACCTCAGCGTCGTGCCGGGACAGCAGCTCCCGGCCGAGGGGGTCTACGCCGGCTGGGCGACGATCAACCCGGGCGAGCAGCGGTACGCCGCCGCGATCAGCGTGGGACGGAACCCGCACTTCGGGGACGTGGACGACCTGCGCATCGAGGCGCACCTGCTCAACTACGACGGCGGCGAGATCTACGACCGCCCGCTGCGCCTCGACTTCCTCTCGCTCGTGCGGGGACAGGGCGTCTACGAGGATCTCGAGGCGCTGATCGCGCAGATCACGGCGGACGTCGAGGAGGTCCGCCGGCGCACGTCGGCCGCCGCGTAGACGGTACGCTGAGGGGGATGCGCCGGACTCTGCTGCTCGCGATGCTCGCCCTGCTCGTCGCGCCTGCAGCCGCCGGTGCGATCACGACGCGTATCATCGGCGGGCAGGTCGCCGTACCCGGCGATTGGCCGTCGACGGTGGCGATCGAGACGAGCTACGGCTCGCAGTTCTGCGGCGGCTCCCTCGTCGCCCCGCAGTGGGTGCTGACGGCCGGGCACTGCAAGCTCTATCCGACCGGCGCGATCCGCGTCGTCGCGGGCACCGCCACGCTGAGCGCCGGCAGCGGCGAGGTGCTGCCGGTGGCGCGTCAGGTGCGCCATCCGAGCTACCGCCAGATCGTGCCGGGCGCGCCGCGGAACGATCTCCTGCTGCTGCGCCTCCAGACCGCGAGCGTGCAGCCGCCGATCGCCCTCGCGCCGGGGACGACCGCCCCGCCGACCGGGACCCTGCTGCGCGTGGCCGGCTGGGGCTCGACCCGCTACAACCCCGTCGACGACTCCTTCGGCCCCGAATCCGACGTGCTGCGCGCGGTCGGCGTCCGCGTCAAGTCCGCGGACCAGTGCATCGAGGCCTACGGCGCCAACGCGTTCCACGTCGCCGACATGGTGTGCGCGTCGCTGCCGGGCCGCGACGCGTGCGCCGGCGACAGCGGGGGTCCGCTGGTCGACCAGCCGGGCCCGGCCGCGGTCCTCGTGGGCGTCGTCTCGTGGGGCACGGGCTGCGCGATGCCGCGCTATCCCGGCGTCTACTCGCTCGTCGCGCGCAACCGCTGCTGGATCGCGTCGATGAT
This sequence comes from Gaiellales bacterium, assembly GCA_051006935.1. Classification (GTDB taxonomy): domain Bacteria; phylum Actinomycetota; class Thermoleophilia; order Gaiellales; family F1-60-MAGs149; genus F1-60-MAGs149. The sequence continues at coordinate 842 of JBPCSR010000199.1, read as the reverse complement.
CACCGCGCCGCCGACGCCGCCGGCGATCACCGTCACCGAGCAGAGCGGCGCGTTGACCGTGGACTGGGAGGCGGCGAAGCCGTGCGCCGACGCCGCCGGGCCGAGCGCCTTCGCGGTGACCGTCGTCGAGACCGGGCAGACGGTGCAGGTCGCGGGCGGCGAGCGCGAGGCGACGCTCCCCGGGCTCGTCGACGGCACCCCGTACACGGTCTCGGTCACGGCGATCAACGAGAACGGCTCGAGTGCTCCAACGTCGATCGTGGGCACGCCCGGTCCGAATCCGATCCTCGCCGATCGGGCCGCGTGGTCCGGCTACCGCACCGCCGATGTCGCGTTCACCCTGGCGCCGCACGTCGGCGACGTGCGCTGGCGCCTCGAGGCCGGCGTCGGACTCCGCTATCGCGCACGCGACTGGCAGACGGCGCCCGCCGACGCCGCGCCCCAGGTGGTCCGCGGCACGCTCGACGGATTGCCCGTGGGCAAGGCCGTCGACGTGCGCGTCGTCGTCGACGACGGCACCCGCACGACCAGCTCGGCGCGCGCGCAGCTCGTGCAGCCGATCGCGCCGACGCCGATCGGCGGCGTGCACATCCGCGGCCTCGCGCGAGCGGGGCGCGCGATCTTCTGCGATCTCGGACGCTGGAACGGGACACGGCCGTTCGCGGTCACCCGCCAGTGGCTCCAGGACGGACGGGCGATCGCCGGCGCGACGCGCCAGGCGCTGCGCGTCTCCGCGCCGCAGGTGGGACGGACGCTCGCCTGCCGCCTCGAGGTGGCGGGGCCCGGAGGCATCGCTCGCCGCACGACGCCCGGCGTCGACGTCACGGGCTAGACGTCAGTTG
>JBPCSR010000198.1:0-19437 GCA_051006935.1 Gaiellales bacterium | reverse complement strand
TACGACGCGGCGGGGCACCTGCTCTCGGCCGGCGACGCGAGCCGGAAGTACACGTTCTCCGACGCCGGTGCGACCACCACCCTCGAGCGCACGGTCGACGGGCAGAAGAGCACGTTGACGGTGACCGCGTCGGGCGAGTCGCTGATCCTCGGCGCCGACGGCAAGCTCGATGGGCAGCTGCTGAGCCCCGTCGCCGGCGTGAAGGTGATCCTCGACGAGAACGGCGCACCCGCCCGCTGGGTCTACGACGACGCCATCGGCAACGGCACGTGGACCGCCAAGGGCGCTGCAGTTCCGACCAAGGCGCATCTCTACTCGCCCGACGGCGAGCCGGTCAGCGTCGAGCGCGTCAGCGACCCGAAGACGCCGCTCGACCTGGTGCTCGATGGCCTCGGCTGGCAGAGCGGCGGTGACGCGTCGACGCTGCGTCTCTCCGTTCCGATCACGATCATGGGCGATCGCTCCTATGCGCCCGACGCCGGACGCTGGCTGCAGCCCGATCCGACCATCGGCGGCTCGATGAACGCGTACGAGTACGCCATCGGGGATCCGATCAACCACTCCGATCCGACCGGTAACGCGCCCTCCAAGGGCGCCATCATCGGCATGGTCGCCACCGCAGTCCTCGGCATCGCGATCGGCGCCCTGACGTTCGGGATCGGCACCGCGGCCGTCGCCGGCTATTCCATCGGGGCGTTCGCGGCCCAAGTCGCGGTCGGCGCGGGGGCCGGCCTGGTCTTGGGTGCCCTCGGCGAAACCATCCAGCAGTTGGTCGACAACGGCGCGGTCACGGATTTGAGCAGGATCGGCATCGCCGCCGGCTACGGCGCGGCCGCGGGAGGCGCGTTCTCCGGATTGAGCGCTGCCGCCTTCAAGATCTGGGTGCCGGGCAAGACGGTGCGCCTCCACGGCATCAACAACCCGCGGGGGTTCAAGGCCTGGACGTTGGACGGCTACGCAGGCCTCCGTGCGCAGTTCAACGAGGCCGAGATCGCGTACAGCCGCAAGATGTTCACGACGGGGTCGTGGCGGCAGGATCTGGCGGCGATGTACAGCTGGGATGTCAAGGCGATCAAGAAGGTGGGCGGCCTGGCGAAGTACCGTAAGATCGACATCCGGGCGTCGATGAAGTCGCAGCAGATTCGCGAGGCTGGGCAGGACGCCGCCAAGGCGGAAGCCGATGAGCTGAAGTACGTCATGGATGTCTTCAAGGGGAGACCGTCTGTGAAGGGGAACGTGATGGCGGCGGATGATGTCGTCCAGTCGTCGCAGCAGAGCGTCGTCCAGAACAGCGTGAAGTCCTCGTCCGGGCTTTCCTCGCCCAAGCAGGATCTGCTCGGGCAGGCAACCGGCAACGGGAAGAAGGCGACATTGATCTACGACGACATCGAGGGCGCGCAGCACGCCTCGTTCAAGGTGCAGCGGCAGGCCAGTCAAAACGCCAGTCAACACAGCAGCACGACCACTGACGGAGGGGGAGCCTTCACCTCGCTTGAACAAGCGCAGTTCAAGGCATACATGGAGAAGCTGTTCAAGTGAGTGGCACCGGCAGTCCGCGCCGACCTCGCGCGGAGGCGCTCGCCTCCGTCCGTCATGGCATCGTCGACGACGATCGCGCACCGGCCCGCACGGAGTGTGCGCTTGCATGCCGCGCCGCCCAGCGCGGGTGGCGCGGTCGTGGGGTTCCCGGTACCGTGATGACGGGCGTCGAACGGCGCGGCGGGAGGGGGATGTGCACATGACGACGGGCCGAAACTGCGTGGACGGTGCGCAGCGGGTCGGCCGTGCGGCCGCGGTGCTGCCGTTCGCCCTGCTCGCCCTGGTGCTCATCGTGGGACTCGTGCCGACCCCGGCGAACGCCGAGCCGACCGCCGCGTGGGAGACGCCGTGCGGCGACATCGCCGCGGAGCCCTTCTTCTGCTCCGTCATCGCCAATCGCGCGATGATGTTCGGATCGACGCCGGGAGTGCTGCGCGAGAGCAAGATCCTGCGCGTCGACGTGACGATGACGAAGGGCGAGCATCTCGGCGACTCGTCGAATGAGGGCGCCTTCGTCAACCAGTCGATGTGGTCGCTGTTCGGGAACACGGGGTTCGCCGCGAACCTCAAGGACGTCGTCGGCGAGGTGAAGGTCGCGGTGGGGAGCAGCTCCACCACGCCGTATCCCGTCAGCGTGGTCGCGAGCGGCCCGCACGTCTCGCAGAAGGTCGGCGACAACGGCATCTCGGCTGCGACGCTGTTCGGACTCAGCTGCACGAGCGAGAGCTACCTCGCCTGCGTCACGCCCGGCACGTGGCGGGACAATCGATCCAAGAACGGGCTCTTCACCCAGTATCCCGAGCGCTTCACGGGCTTCGCCGCGATCGAGACGCGTCCGCTGATCGTCAAGGTGATCAACATGACCAGTCAGCCGCTCGTCCCGGACGGCAACGTGCGCGTCGACAACATGCTGCGTTCGCGGAGCATCGCCGCACCGACGCAGATCGACGGGCTCTCCGACACGGGCCGTCCGGGTGTCGGGTACTACCACCTCTACCGCGACTCGGTGCGGGATGGCAGCGTCTCCCTGACGTACCGCTTCGTCGACGGCCCGGAGGGGGAGGTCGCCCTGACCCGGGAGTACATCGACGCGACTGTCGACGTGTCCAGAGCCGCTGCGGTGGGAAGCGTCGACCCGAACGACGCGGAGACGGTCTGGAGCACCGACAAGAGCAAGTGCGAGGCGCCGAAGAGCCTGGCCTCCAGCGTGGAGTGCAGCGTGACGGTGCTGGGATCCGCGGACGGGACGCTCGAGGCCGTCGTGGTGGTGAACGGCTAGCGTGCGCCGCCTCGCCGTCCTCACCGCGCTGTCTCTGCTGGTCGTGCTCGGCGGCGCGGCCATCGCGTCGGCCGCGCCTGAGTTCGAGTCGCACGAGGCGTATTCCTGCGATACGGCCTGGCATTACAACACAGGGTGTGCCGTGATCGACAACCAGGTCACGTCGTGGGGGCTCACCAGCCCCGAGCCGCAGCACGCGAAGCGCCTGTTCTTCGTGGCACCGGTGGCGGCGCGATCCACCGACATGGCCGTGCAGCGGGTCATCGCGCCGCAGCAGTCCGGCAGCGCGATCATCGGCTGGCGGTGCTGCAACGAGTCCGACGCCACCGTCGTGTACGGGTTCCAGGTCGGATACGCGTTCCAGGCGCTGGTCGGGATGCGCATGTCGTCGACCGATCCGACCACGTTCGCCTGCATCGAGATGAACTACCTCGCCTGCGACATGGGTGGGGATCTCGGCAGCTCGGGTCACCCGAAGCGACGATTCACGATCACGTCCCGCCCTGTCGAGGTCAAGATCGTTAACGACATGCCGGTCGCGCTGCGGCGCGTTGACGGACCGTACCTGTCGAAGATGCTGAGCAGCACGAAGGATACGGGCGAGCTGATCGAGCCGAAGTCCTCCGGCGCGGTAGGCACGCTGCGGTCGGTCGTCTCGACCTCGGCGTTCGCGGCGGTGTACAAGTTCGCGCGCTCCGCCGACGACCCGCGCTACAACGCCGCATCCGTGCTGATCAACGTCAAGATCGCCAAGAACGGCAAGAACGACGGGAGCAAGTGCACCGCGGTGTACCTGAAGAACGGCAATGGCGCCCCCTTCGAGTGCACGGTCGACTTCAGGGGCAGCGGCTTCCTGACGGCGATCGTCCGAGTCTCGCCCATCTAGGCGCCCTGATGCTGCGTCGACTTCTCGCTCTGCCGCTCGTGGCCGTCGCGCTGCTCGCCGGGGCGGCTGCGGCGAGCGCCGATGACACGACGGTGCTGCCTGTCGGCGGCACGGCCGTCGGCGCGGTGCAGGGCACGGCCGGGCCAGCCGTCTTCTCACTCGATGCCGACCTCGCGCAGCGCGTCGAGATCGCCATCGACACGCCCACGACGAGCGCGCTGACCGCCAGGATCTACCGGCCCGGCGCCGTCCAATCGGGGCTGCCCGCGCGCAAGGTCCTGACGCTCGCTCAGGGCGTCAATCGCTATCCGCTCACCGTCGACTGGCCCGGGCGGTGGACGATCGAGATCGCCGGCTCTGTCGACGCGCCAGTGAGCATCACCGCCACGGAGCTCGCCGTCGGCCTGACCGGCGAACTGGCGGGTGCGACCACGGTCGACGACGCCTCGGGGCTCGTCACCGGCGCGACGGTGATCGGCTCGACGCTCGACCCGGCTCGGCCCAGCTCGACGCATGGGCGGTACTTCCTGGTGCAGGCCGAGGCCGGTGACCGCGTGCAGCTCCGTGTCGCGGCGACGGAGGGGCGACCGCTGCGCGTCGAGGTCCTTCGACCCGGCACCACCGACGCGAGCGCCGAGCGCGACGACCCGGTCGGCGTGCTCGCCGTGACCGACGCCGGGACGCTCGCCTTCAACGCCGACCTGGCGGGGCAGTGGATCATTCGGATCCTGCCCACACCCGGCGCGAAGGGCACGACGCGTCCCGCGCCCTTCACCGCCGAGCTCCGTTCGGTCGAGCCGCGCGATCCGGCGACGACCTGCGCCGACGACATCACGGACATCGGACTCGTCGACGTGCGCGGCTGCGTCACGGTGCGCCGGGCGAGCGTCGTCGCGCACGGGCCGATTGCGATCAGCGGCATCGCCTTCGTGCCGCTCACCGACGCTCCGATCCGGATCGACCCGAAGACGATCGAGGTGACGAGCACCGGCGACTACGCCGTCGACATCGGGGGAATGCGCGTGCTCCCCGCGACGCGGTACTTTCTGCTCGACGGCACGAGGACCTTCACGGTGCCTGCCGACACGCAGCTCTACGGCGTGCCGGTCACCGGGCGCCTGACGGCGACGTGGTCGCTCGAGCGCGGCGGCAGCGTGGCCGTCACCGGCACCGCGCGCCTGCCCGGACTCGGGGCCACCGGCGATCTCGCCTTCGACGCGTCCGTCGAGCGCGGCCTGCGGCATCTGCGGATCCGCGTCGCGGTCGACGACCTCCACGGCATCGCCTTCAGCGGAACCGTCAGGTACACGCGCGAGGTGACCGCCACCGAATTCGCCAACGTCTGGCACGGCGGCCTGACGGTCGCCATCGGCGTGGCGTCGTCCGCGCCGGACGGGGAGCTGCCGGCGGGCATCGCCGGTGCCGCGGGAGCGCTCGAGAGCCGCGACGGCCGGCTCGCCTATCTGCGCGCGGCCGTCAACACGCGTCTCCCGATCGGCGCGACGGGCCTGTTCATCACGAAGCTCGGCGCAGGGCTGCGCTGGAACCCGTACTTCTCGATCGACGGGACGGGCGCGATCGCACTCGGGCCGCCGGTCGGCGAGGTCTCGGCTCTCGCCATCACGGGCAGCGCCGGCTGGGCCGACGGCGGCTCGTGCCCCGGCACTGCGGCCGAGGGGCCGCGCTGGTACGGCGGCGGGAAGGCCGTGATCGCCTCGTGGTTCACGATCGCCAGCCTCGACGCCTGCTACCAGGACGGGGTCACGCCGTACGCGGTCGTCACCGGCCAGAGCGGATTCGGCTTCGCGGACATCCTCACCGGTACGGCGCGCTTCGACGGCTACGTCTACGGCGATCAGGCGATGATGATCGACGGGGTCGGCGATCTGACGATCTGGGGCGTCGGTGCGACGGGTCGCGTCGTGCTGTCGGATTACGGCGCGGCGGGGTGCGGTGCGACGTACGTCGATCTGTTCGGGATGAAGCGCCGCGTCGAGGTCGGCGTCGAGCGCCGCTGGTCCGACGGGGTCGTCAAGGCCGCCTTCACCTGCCCCGATTTCGCGCCGTACGTGACGGTGCCCGTCGTTCGCGCCGCGAGGGCCGATGGCGTGCCCTTCACGGTGCCCAAGGACGTGGATCAGGTCAACCTCCTCGTGCAGGGCGTCAATCAGGGCGCTCCAGGCGTGCCGGCGGTGGAGATCATCGGACCGGACGGCACGGTCGTTGCGCAATCCGCCTCGACCGCGGCGCCGACGCTCGCCGGTGCCGTATTCGCGCCGCGCCCGGGCACGCGCGCGATGCAGGTCGCGCTGCCCATCGTCCAGGCCGGCACCTATCTGATCCGCGGCCAGGCCGGCAGCACGGTCACGTCGGTGCAGACGTCGCTGCCGCGGCCCGACGCAGTCGTGCGTGCGCGCGTGCTGCGCGAGAACGGGATCCGCATGCTGCGCTACTCGGTCAGCGGGCTCGACGGCCGCCGCGTGCGGTTCGTCAGCACCGCGCGCGGTGCGGGCCGTGTGCTCGGCACGGTCAGCACGGACGCCGGCACCCTCCCGCTGCGCGGTGTCGGTGCCGGCCGGGCCGCGTACCGCGTGACGGCGACCGTCATCGACGAGCGTGGCTTCGCCCAGGCGCCGGTCGTCGTGGCGCGCTACCGCGTGCGGTGATGACGTTGTCCCGGCCGCGGGTGGCTACGGCGCGCCGGCGATCGCGACCGTCGTCGTCGCCGACGTGCCGACCGCCTGCTTGCCGGTCGGCGTGACGCTCACCTTCCAGCTGCCGCCGCCCGACGCCGTCGCGGTGCACACGACCTGCGTGGCGTCGCCGAGGCAGGAGCCGGTGACGACGCGACCGGTGCTGGGCCGGCTCGCGCTGATCTTGTAGCTGACGCCTGCCATCGGGGCGAACGTCGCCGTGATCGTCGCGCCGTTGACCGCGTACGTCGGCGTCGGCGCGGGCAGCGGGCGGATCAGCTGCGCCTTGCCGCGGATCTGGTACGTCTGGGTCTTGAGCGGCCCGTCCGGGTCGTAGGTCGCGAAGCCGACGAGGTAGAGATACTGGTACTCCGTCAGCTCGCGGTGCACGCGACCGCCGAGCGTGAACGTCGCCGTCGGCTGCTGCCCGGCCGTGTTGAGGTTGACGTTCCGGTAGGCGCGGTTGCAGCCGATCGTCGAGAGCGGCGCCGTGGAGGTGTTGCCCGTCTTGTCGGGGCAGATCCACGCCTCGCTCGTGTACGCGATCTGCTGCATCGCGGGCGCGGGGACCCACGGCAGCGGCAGGTACGACACGGGCGCGCCGGCGTAGATCGCGGGGTCGGCGATCGGGGCGCCGGCGGCGGTGGGATTGCGGGGGTAGATGGCGGTCTCGACCCACGTCGTGCCCGTCACCGTCGCGCCGCCCTTCTGGAGCGGCGCGGACTCCTGCAGCGAGAGGTACTGGCCGACGAGCGACAGCGGTACGGCGATCCGCAGCACCTGCCCCTCGCGGACGTTGCGGGTGCCGATCTGCGTGCAGGTCGCGGTGCCGAGCTCGCCAGCCGCGCGCACGGCGGGCGCGATCGTCGTCGACGTCGTCTCGCAGCCGAAGATCGCGAGCGTCGGCTGGCCGATCACCTGCTGCCCGGGGATCGCGATGTCGAGCACCTTCACGCGGGTGGCGGCGCCGACCTGCGCGTACATCGTCGCGCCGTAGAGCACGCCCGTCTTCCAGAGGTTGCCCGCGGCGAGCGGCTGCAGCTGCAGGCCGCCCTGCAGCTTCGACGTCGACTGCGCGCCGGCGACCGGGGCGAGCGCGAGGAGGGCGAGGGCGGTGAGGGCGAGGGCGAAGCGGCGCATGGCCTCAGCGTACCCGTCGCCCCGGTCTAGTGGATGACCACCTTCAGCAGCACGAGCAGCACGCCGAAGGCGACGTTCACGCCCGCGGTGAAGATCGTCTGGCGGCGCGTCAGGCGTGCGGCGCGCGAGATGATCAGACCCCAGCCGACGAGGCTCAGCAGGCAGATCACGAGGCCGAGATCGGTCGCGGTGTTCGTGCTCACCACGCCGAGCATGGCCAGGACGAAGGGCGCGGCGGGCACGAGGCCCGACTCCACGAGCGGCCACTCCTCGATCAGGCTGTGGCGCACCTCGCGCACGCCGATGCCCGGCTGGCCGGCGACGATGCGGCGCATCACCGCGACGTGCACGTGCGCGAGCCAGAAGACGATCGCCGTGCCGACCACCGCGAGGAAGGTCATCGCGGGCGAGGCGGTGACCGTGATCAGCACCGACGCGGCGAGGATCGTCCCGTAGACGGCGCTCGCGGCGTCGCCGCCGTCACTCGCGCCGCCGACCATCATCCGCAGCCACCAGTGCCGCTGCGCGACGCCGTGCACGTCGAGCGGCTCGGTGGGCGCGGGCGGTTCCTGCATGGCGCGAGGGTACCCGTCGGTGCGCCGGCACACCGCCGATCGCGGTGGGGTGGCGTGCTGTCTCACGTCACCGGCAACGCCATGATGTGGGGGAGATGCGCCTCTCCCACCGTCAGCGCGTGCTCGTGATGGTCGCCCTGCTCGTCGTGTTCATGGCGGGCCTCGCCATCTCGAATACGGTCGATCAGGCGCTCGGCATCGGCATCTGCGCCGCCGCGTTCATCGCGAGCGCGCTCGTCGTGCTGGGCCTCAACCGCGGGCGGTAGTCCGCGACGCTCGCGCTCGGATTCTCACGGCGGGACCGGGATTCGAACCCGGGGCCCTGGCACTGCTGCCGGGCTGCGGTTTTCAAGACCGCCTCGTTAGGCCGCTCCGACACCCCGCCTTGGGGTGAATGGTAGAGCGGGCTGCGGTTTGCCCGACGAGTGCCGCGTGGATCAGGGGTGGTGCGGTGGTGCGTGGCGTCGAGTCCGGCTGCGCCGGTCTCGAGCGGCATCGTCGGTGGTCCCCGCCGTGGCGCGTCGGCGGAACCCCGAATGGTCTGCCGGCGGGTCTCAAGACCGCCGCGTTAGGCCGCTCCGACACCCCGCCTTGGGCTGCATGGTAGTGCGGGCTGCCCGACCTTCAGAGCACGTTGACGGCGCGCGCCGTCACGAGCACGACGAGCAGCAGCGACGAGCCGGCCTGGATCATCATCAGGAGCTTCGCCCAGTGCGACAGCGGCATCACGTCGGTGGCGGAGAAGGCCGTGCCGTTCGAGAACGAGAAGTAGACGTAGTCGAGCAGGCGCGGGTGCCAGTTCGGCGGCGCGAGCTGCGGGTTCTCCATCTGGGGGAACTGGAAGTCGGGGAAGCGGGTGCGCGAGGCGTCGTCGCGCGCGGCGGCGCGGCGTCCCGGCCCGCCGCGGTCGAGCTCCCAGTACCAGAGCGCGAACACCACGACGTTCGTCAGCCAGATCACGGCGGCGGAGAGGATCAGCTCGCGACCGGTCAGCGGCTGGTCCTTCGTCACGAGCGCCTCGATCAGGCGCACGAGGTCGTACGCGTTGGAGATGCTGATCGCGGCGATCACGACCATCACGAGGATGCGCTGCCAGCGCTCGACCTCGGCGTGGCGGTGCGGCACGAACACCACGAGCAGCGCGATCAGCACGACCACGAGGATGACCATCAGGATCGCCGGCACGGGGCGGAAGTGTCCGGGCAGGAACCAGTAGAGCGCGAACGACACCAGCACGAGCGCCGCGGCGGGGTACATCGACTCGTGCGACGCACCGGCCGGCGGGCGCGGGAACAGGCGGATCGGCATGCTGCGAGGGTATCGCCGCGACCGGCGGCGCCTACGTGCGCGGGTGCGGCTCCGGCGCCGGACGCGTGACGGCGTAGATGCCGCTCGCGATGATCAGGGTCGCGCCGGCGAGCGTGAGCAGCGACGGGAGGTTGCCGAAGAAGGCCCAGCCCCAGAGGATCGCCCACAGCATCGCGGTGTACTCGAGCGCGCCGATCGCGCCCGGCCCGGCCGTGCGGTACGCGAACACGATCAGCGTGCTGCCGATGCCCGCGATCAGTCCGCACACCCCGAGCAGGGCCGCGTCGTGCACGGTCGGCACGATCCATGGCCGGATCAGGAAGGCGCCGGCGCCCTCGCCCGCGTAGCCCTGCACGAACGGCGCGAGGATCGCGGCGAACCCGAGTGAGAAGGCGAGGTACACGAAGTTCTGGTGCCACGAGATGACGGGCGCCGGGATGCCGCCGCCCACGCGTCGCGCGGTCAGCTGCCCGATCGCGTAGAACACGGCAGCCGCGACGGGCAGGACGACCGCCCACGACATCGAGTTCGACGGGTGGGCGATCACGATGACGCCCAGGAGGCCGACGGCGACCGCCGCCCAGCGCCGCCAGCCCTGGCGCTCGCCCACGATCAGCGGCGACAGGGCGACCATGAAGAGCGGCCCGGTGAACCACAGCGACACGGTCGTCGCGAGCTGGAGGTCGGCGAGCGACAGGTAGTACGTCGTATATGAGGCGATCATCAGGATGCCGCGGCCCATCAGCGCGTAGGGCCGCTTCTCGATCAGCAGGCGCAGGCTCCCGACGTTCAGCACCAGCAGCGTGAAGACGGGCAGGGCGAAGACGCCGCGGAACGCGATCGCCTCCGTCAGCGCGTACGTGCCGGAGAACGACTTGAGGATCGGATCCTGGATCGAGAAGATCGAGATGCCGAGCACGAGCGCGAGCATGGCGCCGCGGTACGTCGAGAGGAAGGGCGGGGCGCTGATCACGTGGCGCCTCGCGTGACGGCGGCGCCGCGGGTCACGGCGAACACGCCGCTGGCGATGATCAGCGCGGCGCCCGCGATCGTCGCGGCGCTCGGGATCTCGCCGAACAGCAGGATGCCCCAGAGCGCGTCCCAGATCAGCGCCATGTACTCGATCGGCGTGACCGCGCCGGGCGGCGCCTCGCGATACGCCTTCGTCAGCAGGATCGTGCCGCCGACCGCGATCGGCCCGCACAGGCCGAGCAGGAGCAGGTCCTTCGCGTCGGGCATCTCCCAGGCCCGCAGGAGGAACGCCATGCTCCCGGTCGCACCCGGCGCCGTCGCGAACGGCGCGGCGACGAATGAGAACACGAGCGCGCCGACCAGATAGACGCTGTTCTGGTGGAACGACAGCACCGTCGCGGACGTGTTCCCGCCGTAGCGGCGCGCCATCAGCTGCCCGAACGCGTAGAGCGCGGCGGCCGTGATCGGGAGCAGCGCCGCCCAGCCGATGCCGCCACCGCCCGGATGCGCGACGACGAGCGCACCGGCGAAGCCCACGAGCACCGCGATCCAGCGGCTCGGGCTCTGATGCTCCCCGAGGTACGGCCGCGACAGGAGGACGACGAACAGCGGCGCCGTGAAGTACAGCGCGACGACGGCGGCCAATGGCATCGCGGGGAACGCGAGGAAGTACGACGTGTACGCGACCATGAAGAGCACCGCGCGCACGATCGACTGGCGCGTGTTGCCCTGGAGCGCGACGCGCCAGCCGCCCATCCGGTGGAGCAGGACGAGGAAGATCGGCAGCGCCACGATCGAGCGGATGGCGACCGCCTCCGCGACGGGGTACCCGCCCATCAGCGACTTGATGATCGGATCCTGCAGCGTGATCACGAGCGTGCCGAGGCCGAGCGTCAGCATCGCGCGACGCGTGCCCGATCCTGCGAGGAGCCCCGTCACACCCGGCACGCTACCGCGACGGCTCCCCGGGGGCTCGCGGACAATTTGCGGTGATGGACGACGCAGAATTCGCACGCCGCAATCCGCGCGCGGTGCGCGCCGAGCAGTGGTTCGCGATGCCGACGACGATCGCGGCGCTGCTCGCGATTCCCGCGGTCCTCGTGCCGATCGTGTGGTCCGATCCCGCGGTCAAGACCGCGGGCCTCTGGCTCGACTGGATGATCTGGGGCGTCTTCGTGCTCGAGGTGCTCGTCGTCGCCCCGCTGGCGCGCGACCGCATCGACTGGCTGCGGCACCACCGGCTCACGCTGTTCATCCTCGTGGCCGCATGGCCTGGGTGGATCACGGTGTTCCACGGCTCGCGGTACGAGGAGCTCGTGCCGGCGCTGATCCTCGTGCAGAAGCTGCTCAAGCTGCTCAAGACCGACCGCTTCTTCCGCCGCAAGGGCACGCACGAGGTGATCGGTCGGTGGCTGCTCGTGCTCCCCGGCGCGGCCGCGATCGTCGTCGTGTGGATCAAGCTCGGCGTCGTCGGCGGCATCATCCTCGGCGCCGCGCTGGCGCTCGCGCTCGTCGCGCCCGAGGGCAAGCCGCACCCGCGGCTGCGCCGGCTGGTGCGCCGGCGCTAGGCGCGCGGGTCGATCACGGCGGGTGCGCCGTAGTGCAGCAGCGGCTGCGGCACGAGCACGGTGCCGTCGGCCTGCTGGTGCTGCTCGAGCACCGCGATCACCGTGCGCGAGCTCGTCACCGCCGTGCCGTTGAGCGTGTGCACGGTCTGCGGCCCGCCCTTGTCGCCCTTGAAGCGTGTGTCGAGGCGACGCGCCTGGTAGTCCGTGCAGTTCGAGCAGCTCGTCAGCTCGCGGAAGCGCTGCTGGCCGGGCAGCCACACCTCGATGTCGTACTTGCGCGCGGCCGCGGCGCCGCGGTCGCCCGCGGCGATGTCGACGACGCGGTACGTCAGTCCGAGCGTCTGCGCGATCGACTCCTCGATCGACAGCAGGTGCAGGTGCTCGTCCCAGCTGCGGTCCGGGTGGCAGAACGAGAACATCTCGACCTTCTCGAACTGGTGCAGGCGGAAGATGCCGCGCGTGTCGCGGCCCGCGGCGCCGGCCTCGCGGCGGAAGCAGGACGACAGCCCGGCGTAGCGCAGCGGCAGGTCGGCCTCGGCGAGGATCTCGCCCGCGTGGAACGCGGCCAGCGGCACCTCGCTCGTGCCGACCATGAAGAGGTCGTCGTCGGACAGCTGGTAGACGCTCTGGCGGTCGGTCGGGAAGAAGCCCGTCGCGAACATCGCCTCCTCGCGCACCATCACCGGCGGTACGACGGGCGTGAAGCCGCCGTCGGAGAGCGTGTCGAGGGCCATCCGCGAGATCGCCCACCAGAGCCGCGCGATGTCGCCGGTCAGGTAGCCGAAGCGCGAGCCGGACGTGCGCGCGCCGCGCTCCATGTCGATGCCGCCGCCGGCGAGCTCGAGGTGGTCGCGCGGCTCGAAGTCGAAGGACGGGATCTCCCCGACGACCCGCAGCTCGCGCGCGTCCTCGTCCGTGTCGCCGAGCGGCGACTCGGGGTGGGGGAGGTTCGGCACCACCATCAGCGCCTCGTTGAGCCGCTCGTCGATCGACCGCAGCGACTCCTCGAGGCCGTCGAGCCCCTCCTTGAGCGTGCGCATCTCGGCCGACGCGGCCTCGGCCTGCGCGGCGGCGGCCGGATCGTCCTTGGCCGCCTTCTTCAGCGCGCCGATCGCCTCGGAGGCGCGGTTGCGCTCGGCGCGCAGCTCGTCGACCTGCACCTGCAGGGCGCGGCGCTCGGTGTCGAGCGCGAGCACGGGGTCGAGCAGCGCCGCGTCACCGCGCCGCTCGAGCGCGGTGCGCACGGCGTCGGGATCCGAGCGGACGAGGCGAAGGTCGATCATCGATCGACAGCCTACCGCCGGTCGGCGCGCGCCTCGGCGATGGCCTGCAGCACGCGCGGCACGCCGTCGTCGTCGATCGACGGCGCGGTCCACTGCGCGCGCTCGATCAGCTCCGGGTGCCCGCCGCCGACGGCGATGCCGAACCCGGCCCAGTCGATCAGCTCGAGGTCGTTCTCGCCGTCGCCGATCGCGACGCAGTGCTCCCGCTCGAGTCCGAGCAGGTCGGCGGCGAACTGGCAGCCGACGCCCTTGTGCACCCCCGGCGCGGCGACCTCGAGGTAGAACGGCAGCGACTTGGCGATGAACGCGCGGTCGCCGAAGCGCGGGACGAGGTCGTCGCGCAGCTCGTCCATGCGCGCCGGATCGCCCGAGACGACGAGCTTCGTGACGGGCTGGTCGAGCCACGCGGCGAGATCGCCGACCGCGTTCACGGGCACGCGCGCGCTCTGCGCGTAGCGCTGCGCCTCGGCGTTGTCCTCGGCCACGTAGAACGCGTCGGCCGTCATCACGTTGATGTGCTCGCCGGTCTCCGCGATCGCGGCGATGATCTCGCGCGCCGTCTCCACGTCGAGCTCGACGTGCTTGAGCACCTCGCGGGTGGAGCGACTGCCGACGAGCGCGCCCTGGAAGCAGATCACCGGGTCGGCGGCGTCGAGCAGGTCGGCGAAGCGGCACGCCGAGATGAACATGCGCCCGGTCGCGACGACCACCGGCACGCCGGTCGCCTGCAGCGCCGCGACGGCGTCGATGGCGGTCGGCAGCAGCTCGGCGTGGTGGACGACCGTGCCGTCGAGATCGACGAAGACGCCCTGGATCAGACTCGGATCGAGCCCCTCCGGGATCGGCACGGAGCTACTTGCCGGCGTTCTGCGACACGTAGGCCGCGACGTTCTTGATGTCCGTCTCGGACAGCTGGCCCGAGAAGGACGGCATCGCGCCCATGCCGTTCGTCACGCGATCCATCACGAGCGCGTAGTCCGGCTTGGCCTGATCGAGGTTCGGACCGACGTTGCCGTTGGCGCCGGCGGCCGCCAGCGTGTGGCAGCCCGCGCAGCCCGCGGTCTTGAAGACCGCCTCGCCCGCCGCCGCGTCGCCCTCGGCCGCAGCCGTCGAGGCGCCCGTGTCGGCGGCCGTCGTCGTGTCGGCGGCCGCCGTATCGGCGCCACCGGTCTCGACCGGGGTGGAGGTGGGGTTCGTGCCCGTGCCGATGGTCACCTCGCCGCCGAGCGTGCCCGCGGCCTCCGATCCGCCGCCGCAGGCGGTGAGCAGCCCGAGCGCGAGCGCTCCGACGGCGATCACGATGGCGATGAGGCGGCGATTCTCCATGTCGGCGATGACCTTTTCTCGGGGGACGTCCGTCCCCGGCTGACTTCGGCAGGCTACCACGGGTTGCGGCGGGTGGGACGCCGTTTGACAGGGGGTGCAAGGGCGGTGACGCTGCCGGTCATGGACGACGCCGACCGCCGCCTCCTCGACCGTCTGCAGAACGAGCTTCCGCTCGTGGAGCGGCCGTGGGCCGCGCTCGCCACGGAGCTCGGGATGCCCGAAGACGAGATGCTCGAGCGCATCACGACGCTGCGCGGCGAGGGCGTCGTGCGCCAGATCTCCGGCATCTTCGACACGCGCCGGCTCGGCTACCGCTCGTGCCTCGTCGCGGCCCGCTCGTCGGAGGGCAAGCAGCAGCTCGCGGCCGACGTCTTCAGCGCGCACCCCGGCGTCACGCACAACTACGAGCGCGAGCACCAGTTCGACCTGTGGTTCACGCTGGCCGTGCCGCCCGACTCGAAGATCGGCCTCGAGGAGACGATCGAGCTGCTCGGCCGCATGGGCGACGTCGAGTCGATCCGGCCGCTGCCCGCAATCCGCTTCTTCAAGATCGGTGTCGACCTCGACATGGTCGGCGGCCGCGACCCCGCCGCCAAGAAGGTGCGCACGGGCCCCGTGCAGCAGCCGCCCGCGCGCCTTGCGAACGAGCGCGAGATCGCCGCCGTGCGCGCGCTGCAGACCGACCTTCCCGCCGTGCCCGAGCCGCTCGCCGTGCTCGCCGAGCAGCACGGCTTCTCCGCCGCCGAGCTGCTCGAGCTCGGGCAGGAGCTGCTGGCCGACGGGCGCATGCGCCGCTTCGCCGCGGTCCTCAACCACCGCAAGGCCGGCTTCGTCCAGAACGGCATGGGCGTCTGGATCGTCGACGAGGATCGCGTGGAGGAGGCGGGCAGCATCATGGCTTCGTACCGCGGCGTCTCGCACTGCTACGAGCGCCCCGTCTACCCGGATTGGCCGTACCGCCTGTTCTCGATGACGCACGGGCGCGACAAGGAGGAGTGCGAGGCCGTGCTCGCGGCCCTGTCGGAGGAGACGGGGCTGAAGGAGTACGCGGTGCTCTACTCGATCCGCGAGTTCAAGAAGACGCGCCTGAAGTACTTCGACGACGCGATGGCGGCGTGGGAGGACGCGCACCTCGCGCTCGTCTAGCGCGGGGAGGCGCTCCTACAGCTTCGCCGCGTCGACCGACCAGATGTCGCGCAGGTCGCGGAAGCGCTCGGCGGCGTCGAGGCCGTACCCGACGACGAACGTGTCGGGGATCTCGAAGCCGACGTAGCGGCAGTCGACGTCGTTCTCGCGGCGCGCCGGCTTCGAGAGCAGCGTGCAGACCTCGAGCGAGGCCGGCTTGCGCGTCGCGAGGTTGCGCAGCAGGTAGGAGAGCGTGAGGCCGGAGTCGACGATGTCCTCGACGATCAGCACGTCCTTGCCCTCGAGCGGCGTGTCGAGGTCCTTGAGGATCCGCACGACGCCCGACGACTGCGTGCCGGCGCCGTAGGACGAGATCACCATGAAGTCGACCATCGTGGGCAGGTCGATCGCGCGCACGAGGTCGGCGAGGAAGATGAAGCCGCCCTTCAGCACGCAGACGAGCAGGAGCTCGCGGTCGGCGTAGTCGGTCGAGATCTGCACGCCGAGCTCGGCCACGCGGCGCTCGATCTCGGCCTGCGGCACGACGTGGTCGACGAGGGCGGGGTGCTGCGTCACGCGATGCCCTCCCGGCGGTTCGAGCCCGGCGGCAGGAAGCGGATTGCGCCGTCGCGGACGTCGGCGACGGCGTCGCCGGGCAGCGTGCGCCGGCGCGGCGACGTGCGCAGCGCCTCGACGTCGTCGTGGCCGAGCGTCACGCCGACACGCGCGGCGGCGCGGCGCAGCGCGATGCGCTGGAGCGCGACGGGGGCATCGGCGAGGGCGTCGATCGGCACCGCGCCATCATTGCGGATGAGGTCGTCGGCAAGCGCGTCGAGCAACGCCCGCTCGTCGTCGGCGATGGCGGCGGCGCGCGCGAGGTTGCGCTCGGCGCCGGGGTGCGCGAGCGCGAGCGACGGCAGCACGTCGAGGCGGATGCGGTTGCGCGCCGGCCCGGGCTCGCGGTTGGTCGGATCGTCGCGCCAGGCGATGCCGCGCGCGGCGAGCTCGCGGCGCACCTCGTCGCGCGAGCAGTCGATCAGGGGGCGCACCCACTGGCCGTCGCGCGCCGGGAGGGCGGCGAGGCCGCGCGGCGTGCCCGAGGCGGCGAGGCGGTAGAGCACCGTCTCGGCGCGGTCGCTGAGCGTGTGGCCGGTCGCGATCGGATCGGCGCCCGCCGCGTCGAGCGCGGCCGCGCGTCGCACCTCGCGCAGGCGCGCCTCGAGGTTGCCGCCGGGGGCGACCGCGCCGTCGGCGATCTGGAGCGGCAGGCCCAGTCCCTCGGCGAGCGCCCGACACGCGTCGGCGTCGGCCTCGGACTCCGCGCCGCGCAGCCCGTGGGCGACGTGGACGAGGCGCGCGGCGCATCCGCGCTCGGCGAGCGCCACGGCCAGGAGCGTCGAATCGGCACCGCCCGAGAGCATCGCGACCACCGGTGCGCCCGCGACGAGGCCGAGCGCGTCGGCGCGGGCGGCGATCCGCGCGGCGGCGTCAGCCCTCACGCGCGGCGAGCCTCCCGGCGTACGTCGTGCCGACCTCGATGTACTTCGCGTGGAGCGCCTCGCGCGCGTCCTCGTCGCCCCTGGCCTCGGCTTCGGCCATGCCGCGCTTGATCTCCCGCAGGCGCTCCTCGAAGCGGAGCACGACCGTCTGCTCGCCGGTCAGCTCGTCCTTGCGTCCGGCGAGGAGCAGCAGGCGCGGGCGCCAGAGCGGGGCGAGGCGCGCCAGCTCCACGTGGCCCGGCAGCGCCGCGTCGAGCGCCGCCAGCGCGCCCGGCGCGTGCGCGGCCAGCGCCTCCTGCGCGAACGGCGCGAACGGGTCGTCGGAGAGCGCTCCGACGATCGCCTCGCGCACCGCGGGATCGGAGAAGTCGAGCGGCGAGCCCTCGGCCCCGTGCACGGCGAGGCGGATCGCGCCAGCCTCGAAGGCGTGCTCGTCGAGGTCGACCGGGCCCGCTCCGGCGGGCGATTCCACGATCTGCGCCATCGCCGTGGAGTGTGGCACGGGTTGCGCGCGCTCGGCGAACGCACGTACCATGGACGGATGGAGGGCACACTCGCAGACCAGGCGATGGAGCGCATCTTCGGCGTGGCCAAGCCGCTGATCGGCGTGGTGCACCTGCTCGCGCTCCCCGGCTCCCCGGCCTTCGACCGCGCCGCGGGCATGCGCCCGATCGTCGAGGCGGCGAAGCACGACGCGCTCGTCTGCCAGGAGGCGGGCGTCGACGCGATCATCTTCTGCAACGAGGGCGACCTGCCGTACCGCGTCGAGGTGACGATGGAGCAGTCGACGGCGATGGCCGCCGTCGTCGGCGAGATCGAGCCGCAGCTCGAGCTGCCGATCGGCATCGACATGCTCTGGGACCCGTTCGCCACGCTCGCCGTCGGCCGCGCCGTCGGCGCCCGCTTCGTCCGCGAGGTCTTCATCGGCGTGTACGAGAGCGACATGGGCCAGCTGCGCCCCGACCCGGGCGCCGCGTTCTCCTACCGCCACTCGATCGGCGCCGACGAGATCGCGGTGCTGACGAACCTCACGCCCGAGTTCGCGTCGCCGCTCGGCTCCCGCACCGTCGCCGACCGCGCGCAGGGCGCGCGCTTCTTCGGCTGCGAGGCCGCGCTCATCTCCGGACCACGCGCCGGCTCCGCCTTCCGCTTCGCCGACCTCGAGGAGGCGAAGGCGGCCTGCCCCGATCTGCCCGTGCTCGCCAACACCGGCGTCCGGCACGACACGGCGGAGCGCATCCTCGAGACAGCCGACGGCATCATCGTCGGCACCTCGTTGAAGGTCGACGGCAAGACCGCCAACCGCATCGATCTCGACCGCGCGCGGCGCATGGTCGAGCTCACCCGCGTCGCGCGCGAGCATCACCTCGAGCGCGTCGCCGAAGCGCGCGCCTGACCCGTCCGGTCCGCCGGGCGCCCGCGTGCGAAGAGGGTCGTCATGGAGTACTGGACCAGCGTCGCAAACCAGCACAGCGAGTACTGGCTCTCGCCGGCGCATCCCGTGCTGCCGCCGACCCCGCAGGCCGCCGAGGGGATCGCGGCCGCGTACTGGCGGAGCCTCTGCGCCTCGCTGCGCGGCGCAGTGCGCGCGGATGGCGCCGCGCTCGGCCCGATCCGCCTCGACGTGGCGCGCACCGGGCGCGCGATCCTCGCGTTCGGCGAGGCGATCGTCGACGAGGTCGAGGGCGGCATCGAGATCGCCTTCCCGATCGCGGGTGGCATGGCCTGCTCGACGCCCTCGGGCGAGCTGCGGCTGGTCGCGCGCGTCGAGGGTGACGGCGTCCACCTCGGGGTCGTCGTCGACGGCTACCGCCCGCGCTTCGAGCGGCTCCGCATCACGACGTTCCCGATCGCGGCGCCGTACACGCTGGCGCAGCACCTCGTCCACGGCTGGGTGACGAAGCGGAGCCTGCGCGAGATCGCCCGCGTGATCGACCCGGTCCCCGTCGCGCCGCCGCCGCTCGACACGGCGGGTCGTCTGCAGGGCATCAGCGTCGGCGTGGTCGGCGCCTCCGGCTACGTCGGGCGCCGTCTCGTGCCCGAGCTGCGCGACCAGGGCGCCCAGGTCCGCGCGATCGTCCGGCGCGCCAACCCCGACCTCGAGCAGGTGCAGGGCATCGAGGTCGTGCAGGGCGACGCGCTCGATCGCGCGTCGCTCGACCGGGCCTTCGAGGGCCTCGACGTCGTCTACTGGCTCGTCCACTCGATGGGCGCGGGCGGCGACTTCGCCGAGCTCGACCGCCG
>JBPCSR010000197.1:0-11037 GCA_051006935.1 Gaiellales bacterium | reverse complement strand
GGTCGGCGAGGGCGAGTCGGTCGCGCTCGTCGGTGAGTCGGGATGCGGCAAGTCGACGCTCGCGCGGATCGCCGTCCGGCTCGAGTCGGCCGAGACCGGCGAGGTGCTCGTCGGCGGTCGCCTGCGCAGCGACCTCTCGCGCGCCGAGCAGCGTCGCGGCACCACCGAGATCCAGCTGGTGCCGCAGGACGCGGGGGCGGCGCTCGATCCGCGCATGACGATCGCGGCGTCGGTCGGCGAGCCGCTCGCGATCCACCGCCGCGGCTCGCGCGCCGAGCGCGAGGAGCGCGTGCGGGCGCTGCTCGACGAGGTTGGCCTCGACCCCTCGCTCGCCGATCGCTTCCCGCACCAGCTCTCCGGCGGCCAGCGCCAGCGCGTCGTGATCGCCCGCGCGCTCGCGCTCGAGCCGCGGCTCCTGATCGCCGACGAGCCGGTCTCCGCGCTCGACGTCAGCGTCCGCGCCCAGGTGCTCAACCTGCTGCGCGAGATCCGCGAGCGCCGCTCGCTCGCGCTGCTCGTCATCTCGCACGACCTCGCGGTGGTGCGCACCGTCAGCGAGCGCATCGACGTCATGTACCTCGGGGGCATCGTCGAGTCGGGGCCGACGGCCGCCGTCATCGACCGGCCCGCGCACCCGTACACCGCCGCGCTCGTCGCCGCGTTCCCCGATCCGGACCCGGCCGCGCGCTCGCGTCGCGCCGCGCCGGAGGGCGAGGTGCCCTCCCCCGTCGACCTCCCCATCGGCTGCGCGTTCGCCGGCCGCTGCCCGCGCGTGCAGGCCGACTGCAGCGCCACCGACCCGGCGCTTGTTCCGCACGGCGCGGCGCGCCGCGTGGCCTGCCTGCACGCCCTGGACTAGCGCGCGGAGCGCGGGCTGAGCGCGTCGCGCAGGCCGTCGCCGATCAGGTTGATCGACACGACGGTGACCACGATCATCAGGCCGGCCGGGTAGATCAGCCACCAGTAGCCGGAGTAGAGCGTGTCGAGGCCGCCGCTCAGCATGCCGCCCCAGTTCGCCGCCGGCGGCCGCGGTCCGAGGCCGAGGAACGACAGCGTGGCGATGATCAGGATCGCGTCGGCGACCTGGAAGGTCGCGTTGACGACCAGCGTCGAGACGGTGTTCGGCAGCACGTGGCGCGTCACCGCGCGTCCCGAGCCGCCGCCGAGCACGCGCACCATGCGCACGAAGTCGAGGTTGCGCAGCGTCAGCGCCTCGCCGCGCACCAGGCGCGCCGGCACGAGCCACGAGGTGAGCGCGATCGCGAGAATCAGCGTGGTCACCGTCGGCGCTGCGAGCGCGGCGACGAACAGGATCAGGAACAGCGTGGGGATCGAGATGACGGCGTCCACGACGCGCATCAGCACCGCGTCCACAGGCCCCCCGGCGTAGCCCGCGGCGGCGCCGTAGACGGCGCCGATCGTCGTCGCGATGACGGCGGCGAGCAGCCCGACGATCAGCGAGATGCGGCCGCCGACCATCAGCCGCCCGAGCACATCGCGACCGAGGTCGTCGGTGCCGAGCGGGTGGCCGGGCCCGGGCGGCAGGAACGCGTCCATCAGCGATGTGTGCACCTGGTCCGTGGGCCGCAGGAGCGGGCCGACGAAGCAGAACAGCGTGATCAGCACGAGCACCGCGAGGCCGATCACCGCGAGGCGGTTGTCGGCGAAGGCCCGGATCGCGTCGCGGCTGCGCGTGCTCATCGGGTCCCGATCTGGTCGCGCACGCGCGGGTCGAGGAAGGCGTAGCCGAGGTCGGCGAGCAGCGATCCGACGACGGTGCCGATGCTGACGACGAGCACGACGCCGAGGAGCACGGGGTAGTCCTGCGCCTGCGCGGCGTTCCAGAAGAGGAAGCCTGTGCCCGGGAAGTTGAAGACCGCCTCGACGACGAGCGAGCCGCCGAGGATCCACGGCAGGCTCAGGCCGAGCAGCGTGACGACGGGCGAGAGCGCGTTGCGCAGCACGTGGCGGCGGACGATCGCGCCCGAGCGCAGGCCCTTCGCGCGCGCGGTGCGCACGTAGTCCTGCTCGAGCTGCTCCACCGTCGAGGCGCGCACGTAGCGGCTGAAGGACGCGATCGTCACGAGCGCGAGCGTCGCGATCGGCAGGACGAGGCCCTTCGGGTGCTGGAGCATCTCCGCCGGGCCGCCCGTCGGCGCGTCGGGTGGCAGCCAGCCGAGCCGGATCGCGAAGACCTCGATCAGGATCAGGCCGAGCCAGAACGCCGGCATCGAGTAGAGCGTGAACGTCACGGTCGTGAGCGCGTGGTCGAGCGGCCGGTTGCGCCGCGTCGCCTGGATCACGCCGATCGGGATCGCGACGAGCACCGCGATCAGCGTGCCGAGCCCGACCAGGAGCAGCGTGCGCGGCACCGTCGCCTCGAGCAGCGTCGCGACGGGCGAGTTGCGCTTGTACGAGAAGCCGAGGTCGCCGTGCGCCGCCTTGCCGAGCCAGCGCGCGTACTGGCGCGGCAGCGACAGGTCGTAGCCGTTCTCGTGGTTGAACTCGGCGATCGCCTGTGGGGTCGCGCGCGGGCCGAGGATGGCGCGCGCCGGACCGCCCGGCAGGACGTGCAGCAGCGCGAAGACGACCGCGCTGACGATCAGCAGGACGACGAGCGCCTGCCCGATGCGGCGGAGGAGGAAGAGACCCACGCGGGTATCTTCCCCCTCCGCGTCACCGAGTGCCTACTTCCAGCGCCACTCCTCCGGGTACAGGTTGCTGAACGGGTCGTTCGCCTGCACGCCGGTGAGGTTGGACTTCCACGCCACGATCGCCTGGGCCTTCGGCGTCCAGAAGACCGGCAGCTGCTGCTGCAGGTAGTCCTGGTAGGCGACCATCGCGTCGGGGGAGGTGCTGGTGTGCGTGTCCGCGATCAGCTGGTTGGCCTTCGCGTCGTCGTAGCTGCCCGCGTTGCAGCAGCCGTCCTTGCCGAACATCAGCGAGCCCTCGGGGTAGTAGTTCGGCTGGAAGGTCCAGGCCAGGTCGCCCTGGACGAACTGCCAGCTGCACTCCTTCTGATCGGGGGTGCACTTGACCTCGTTGGCGTTGACCGTCTCGAGCGGCTCGGAGACGAGCTCGAGCTGGATGCCGGCCTGCGCGAACGCGGACTTCTCGGCCTGCATCGCCTTGTCGAGCGCGCCGAGGCCGCTCGCGTACTCGACCTTGAACTTCAGCTCGGCGCCGGCCTTCACGCCTGCGCCGCACTGCCCGGCGCCGGTGCCCGGCGTCTTGCAGGTGGTCGTCCCGTCGGGCTTCACGTCCCAGCCGTTGTCCGTCAGCAGCTGCTTGGCCGCCTCGACGTCGTACGGGAACGCGTTGGCCTTGTTGGCCGGGCTCACGAACGGGTTATCCGGGAACGCCGGCACGGGGCCGTACGTCGGGGCGCCGAAGCCGCGCAGCGGCCCCTTGACCCAGCCGTCCTGGTCGATCAGGTGCTCGATCGCCTGGCGCACCGGCAGCTGCTTGAGGATCGGGCCGACGTCGGGGTTGTTGAAGTTCGGGACCATGTAGTTGATCGACCACGTCGTGGTCGTCTGCGTGTCATAGCCCTTGCCCTTGATGCGATCGCCCTGATCGCCCTGCTGCGGCGGGATGTAGCCGTAGTCGACGTCGCCGCCCGCGGCGAGGACGTTGAACTCGGCCGTGTCGCTCGTGAACGGCTTGAGCGTGATGGTCTTCAGCTCCGGCTTGATCGGGCCGCTGTAGGCCGGGTTGGCGGCGAGCGTGACCTCGTTGCCGTTCGCGAAGCTCTGGATCGTCCACGGGCCGCTGACGACCTTCCAGAGCGGGTTGGACGCGTACGTGTCGGCCTGGGCGCCCTGCTTGATCAGGTAGTTGTAGACCTTCTTCGCGCCTGCGGGGGTCTGGTCGTAGTCGCCGACCTTGCCGCCCGTCGACGTGATGTCCCAGACGTGCTGCGGCATCGGCGTGATCTGGCTCAGCTCGTTGTAGAGGATCCAGTCGGGGTTGTAGACCTTGTCGAACGTGAACTTCACGGTCATGTCGTCGGGCGCCGTGACCGCGGTCACGTTGTCGGGGAACTCGCCCGGGACGTAGCCCGCCCAGTTCTCCTTCGACGCCTTCAGCAGGTTCCAGAAGAAGAGGACGTCGCGGCTGGTGATCTTGGTGCCGTCCGACCACGCGTAGTCGCGCAGCTTGAGCACCGCGGTCTTGCCGTTGTCCTCGTAGGTCGGCATGTCGGCGAGGCTGATCTGCTCGTTGACCTTGACCTGCCCGTGGTCGCCGATCCAGTAGAGCGGCCGGTAGATCAGGTCCTGGAAGTACGCGTCGTTGAGGCCGTTGTAGTTGTCCATCGGCGTCAGCGGGAAGACGTAGTACGCCGGCGCGTTCGGCGGCTCGGCGATGATCGCGCTGTCCTTCGCCGGTGCGCTGCTGGAGCCGCCCGACGAGCTGCTCGAGGAGCTGCTCGAGCCGCAGGCGGCGACGAGCGCCGCGACGGCCAGCAGCGCCGCGAGGAGGAGGGGGATGCGGGTGTTCACCGTGGTCTCAGTCCTTGGGATTCGGGGTCGGCAACGGGATTCGGGGGATTCACCGCGTGTCGAGCACGGCGAAGGTCTCGGCATAGTGACCGGTTTCGAACCCGAATGCCAGCGCCGTCGCGGCGTCGCGGGCGGCGAGCGCCTCGGCGAGGCCCGCCCCGGGCGGGTTCTGGCTGGCGTGCGCGCGCAGCGCCCGGGCCTTGCGCTCGGCGGCGTCGGTCACGTCCACGACGCGCGTGGGATGCGGATCGCCGTACAGCCAGACCTGCGGCACGGCGAAGGGCTCGAGCCCGTCGGCGAGGAGCTGCGCGTGCTGGAACCGGTTGCGCGCGTCGGGGTAGACGGCGGCGAGGGTCGCGGCGCCGACGGCGAGGTGGTCGGGATGCGAGGCGGCGATCGAGGCGCGGTTGCGCTCGGGCGAGTGGGTCGCCACCACGTCGGGGCGCGTCTCGCGGATCACGCGCGCGAGGTCGCGGCGCAGGTCGACGGTGTCGAAGACGGCCCCGTCGGGGCGTCGCAGCCAGTAGATGCGCCCGACGCCGAGCACGGCGGCCGCGGCCTCCTGCTCGCTCACGCGCAAGGCCTCGATCTCCTCGCGCGGCAGGTCGGGGTCCCAGCCGCCGGCCGTGCCGTCGGTGACGACGGCGTAGGCGATCTCCGCGCCGAGGTCGGCGAGCAGCGCGAGCGTGCCGCCGAGCGCGGCGTCGCAGTCGTCGGGGTGCGCGCCGACGGCGAGCACCCGCTGCGGCAGCGGCGAGGGGAGGCCGAGCTCAGGCATCGGCGGCGAGGATCAGCGCGGCGGTCTCGTCGGGATGCTGCGCGTGGATGTCGTGGTCCGCGTCGGATCGCCACACGACCCGGCAGCGCGCCAGCGCGTCCGCGAGGCGCTCGACGGTCGCGCGCTTGATCGGGTCGGATTCGGCTCCAGCACTGGCGATGATGGTGGTCGGCGCGGTCACGCGACCGGCGTCGAGGCGCGGCGGGTGCTCGTAGAGTGACTGCAGGAGCGCCATGTGGTGGGGGCGCGTGAGGTGCGGCGCCACGTGCCCGTCGACCTCGTCCCAGCAGGCGGCCATGCCGGCGATCGCGGCATCCGACCAGTCGGGGTGCTCGTTCCGCAGCAGCGACTCCAGCTCCGCGGGGGTGAGGTGGGAGAGATCAGGCGGCGCGAGCGCCGCCGCGCACGCGTCCCAGTCGTCGTAGCGTGCGGAGAGGTCGATGAAGCCGCCGTCGACGAGCACGATGCCCGCCAGCGGGACGTCGAGCGCCGCGAGGGCGAGCACGACGTTGCCGCCGAGCGACTGCCCGGCCACGATCGGGCGCGCCCACACCGGATCGTGCTCCGCCAGCGCGCGCAGGACCGTCGCGGCGTCGCGGGCGAAGCCGTCGATCGAGTAGCCGTCGTCGGCCTGCTGCGAGCGTCCGTGGCCACGCAGGTCGAACGCCGCGGCGGCCCGTCCCTGCGCCTCCAGCACGCCGACGACGCCGTCCCACATGCGCGCGTTCGAGGCGAGCCCGTGCAGCAGGAGCACGCCCGGTCCCGTCCCCGCCGAGACCATTCCGAGGAGTTCGACGCCGTCGTCCGCGGTGGCGCGGAGCTGCGTGCGGGCTGCGGGCGCGGCGGCCATGGCGCGAGCATATCGGCGCCGCGGTGCGACGGGTGCATGCGACACTGGAAATCCGCATGGTTGAGCGGAATCGGCGCGGACGTCTGCGTGGAGGGAGCCGAGCGGGCCCGACGGCGCCGACGAAGGACGCATGCGCCGTTTTCGTGCGGAATGCCACAATCCGCCGTTTCCGTGTCGTAGTGCCGGAAATTCCGCTCCAGCACGGCGATTGTCGGCGATTCGACGACGATGGCGATGTGATCGGCCGAAGCGTCCGTCCGGAGCTCGGCGCGGCCACGTTACGCAACTGCAACGGAGGACGCACCCCCGACCCCGCGTAATCCCGCACACGTGGCGTGGGCAAAGGGAATCCGGCGTGAATGCATGGAAAACCGGTCGAAGTGTGAGGACTTCGTGTGGGTTTCCAACGGAATCGGCAAAGCCGTCTGTTCGCGCGGAAATACCTGGCTTAGGGTGGAAGTCCAGTGACGGGAATGCCTGAAAGCACGCGGGATTTCGCGGGGTCGGCGACCGGCGCACGGGGATGCCCCGGCGTCGCGATTCCGTGCACCCGCGGCCGCCGCGTCGGCACCGCCGCCGACCGCATGACGGGAACCCGCAGGTAGCACGCCGATGACCGACGACCGCCGCCTGCCCGAGGAGCCGCCCGTGTCCGCCGACGCGCCGCGCAGCCGCATGCGCCGGGTCGGCAGCCGGGCCTATCGCTCCCGCGCCATGCGCGGCGGCATCGCCGTCGGCGCGATCGCCCTCGTCGTCGGCGTCGCCGCCTACGAGACCACCACCCGCATCGCCCGCCGCGATGCCGCATCCACCGCCGTCGCCGTCGTCCCCAACGCCCTCGACGTCGCCATCCGCCACCAGCTCGGCGCGCCCGCCCCGACCGCCCCGTCCTCCACCCCCTCCCTCGGCGTCAACGCCCGCGTCACCCCGAACGGCATGGCCATGCGCCACGGCGGCCTGTCCGTCGCGCTCGACTCGACCGGCGCCAAGGGCACCTGGCACCACCACGCCAACGGCTCCGTCCGCCAGACCCCGTACGGCACCGAGACCGTGCTCGTCGGCTTCCCTAAGAGCGAGACGTACCTCACGGTCAAGCGCAAGCAGGGCTTCACCACGTGGCGCTGGGCGCTCAAGACCTCGTCCAAGCCGGTGCTCGAGAACGGCGTCGTCACGATCCGCGGCCCGACCGGCTGGACGATCACGATTCCCCGACCCGCCATTCTCGACACTGCCGGACAGCAGATCTCCGTCCCCGGGCTCGCCTGGGGACTTCGTCGTGAAAGCGGCAGCTGGTACCTGACGCTCCCGCTCGACGACGCGAACCTCCCCACGCCGTACGTGATCGACCCGGCGTTCATCGCCTCCTCGACCGTCAACTCGGGCAACTCGGGCTCGACGTCGGTGTCGGCCACGATGCCCGCCGGCGTCGTCAACGGCAACCTGATGGTCGCGCACCTGGCGCTCTCCTCCGGCACCGCGCTCACCGTCTCCGCCGCCGGCTGGACCCAGGTCGGCACGACCATCGTGGGCACCGGCATCTCGCAGTACATCTTCTACAGGGTCGCGGGCGCCGGCGAGGCCGGGCCGTACTCGTTCTCGTGGGGCACGACGAAGTACTCCGCCACCCTCAACATCGTCGCCTACTCGGGCACGTGGTCGACGGCCAACTCGACGAACGCGGGCACGCCGGTGGTCGACGTCGCGACGGGCCTCACGGGCTCGTCCTCGTCGGCGACCACGAACACCGTCAACGTGTCGTACCCGGGGTCGACGCTGCTCGGCATGTTCGCGTTCACGAGCAACACCACGTTCTCGGCCGGCGGCTCGCAGCGCGCCTCGCAGACGGTGGGCGGCTCCGCGCCGCTGACCGGCGCGGTCTACGACACGACGCAGGCCGCCGCCGGCACCAGCGCCGCGATGTCGGCGACGCTCACGCAGGCCACCGCGTGGGCCGCCACCCAGATCGCGGTCAAGCCGGGCGACACGACGGCGCCGACGCAGACGTTCGACGTCAGCGCCGCGACGCCGGCGGGCTCGGCCTACGTCGGCGGCACCACGCTGTACTACCGCGGCGCCGCGGCCGGCTCGCTCACGCTCCGCTCGACGGCGACTGACGACATCACCGGCGTCAAGAGCGTCGCCTTCCCGGCGCTCGGCGGCACGACGACGGGCTGGACGCACACCGCGGCCACGATCAACGCGCCGGGCCCGTACACCTCGGCCTACAGCTGGACGGCGGGCACCACCTCGGCGCCGACCGCGCAGGTCACCGCAACCGACACGCTGCTGAACGCCGGCACCACGACGCTGACGATGGCGAACGACTCGACCATCCCGTCGGGCGGTGCGATCCTCGCCAACGGCTCGGCCTCGGCCTCGATCACGAACCAGACGTCGCCGACGCTGGCGGTCACGAACTACGCCGACGCCGGCTCGGGCATCGGCACGCAGACGATCACCCGCGCCTACGGCGCCACGTGCGCCACGCTGTCGGGCTCCACCGCCGTGACCGTCGTCTCCGGTCGCGACGCGGCCACGCTCGCCGAGGGCTGCTACCGCTACACGCTGACCGCGACCGACAACGTCGGCAACACGACGTCGACCACGTCGGCGACCGTCACGGTCGACACGACGGCCGCCACGGTCACCCTCGCCCAGGCCAGCGGCCAGGCCGATCCGACCAAGGCCAGCCCGGTTCTCTTCACGCTCTCGTCGTCGGAGACGCTCGACGCCACGACCGTCACCGCTGCCGACTTCACGGTCGCCAACGGCACGCCGACCGTCTCGGGCTCGGGCTCGAGCTACACGATCTCCGTCGTGCCGACCGGCCAGGGCGCCGTCACGATCGCCCCGTCGGGCTCGTTCTCGGTCAACGACCTCGCCGGCAACGCCACCACGACGGCCGGCGGCACGGATCGCTCCATCACCTACGACACCGTCGCGCCGACGCTCACGCTGCAGCAGGGCGGCGCGCAGGCCGATCCCACCAACTCGAGTTCGATCACGTTCACGCTCACGGCCAACGAGACCCTCGACGCGGCGACGTGCACGAGCGCCGACTTCACGATCGCCAACGGCTCGATCACGAACGTCTCGTGCTCGGGCTCGACCTGCACGATCACGGTCACGGCGGCGAGCCAGGGCGACGTGACGATCGGTCTGGCCGGGGGCTTCACCGTCGCCGACCTCGCGGGCAACACCGCGACGACCGCCGGGGGCACCGACCGCACCGTCACGTACGACGCCACGGCGCCGCAGGTCGCGCTCAAGCAGTCCAGCTCGCAGGCCGACCCCGCCAACGCGAGCTCGATCGCCTTCACCTTCATCTCGACCGAGGCGCTCGACGCCGCCACGGTCACGCCGAGTGACTTCACGGTCACGAACGGCTCCACGCCGACCGTCACGGGCTCGGGCACGACGTTCACGGTCACGACGACGGCCTCCGGCCAGGGCGCCGTCACCGTCGCCCCGTCGGGCACGTTCTCGGTCGCCGACCCGGCCGGCAACGCCACGACCACCACCGTCGTGGACGTCGTCGCCGGCGTGGCCACGCTGACCGGCACGGCGGATCGCAGCGTCACGTACGACTCGATCGCCGCCACGCTCACGCTGCAGCAGGCCGGCAGCCAGGGCGATCCGACGAACGTGAGCGCCATCGACTTCGCGCTCAGCGCCAGCGAGACGCTCGACGCCGCCACCGTCACCACCGCCGACTTCACCGCCACCGGCGGCTCGATCACCAAGATCACGTGCAGCGGCTCGACGTGCACCGTCACGGTGACCGCGTCGGGCGACGGCGCCGTCTCGCTCGCCCCGAGCGGCTCGTTCAACGTCGCCGATCCGGCCGGCAACCAGACGACCACGGCCGGCGGCACCGACCGTACGGTCACCTACGACGCCACGTTGCCGACCGTCACGCTCCAGCAGGCGACGGGCCAGGCGGATCCCGCGCGCACCAGCCCGGTCCTCTTCACGCTGTCGTCGTCGGAGACGCTCGACGCGGCCACCGTCGCCGTTACGGACTTCACGGTCACCAACGGCACGCCGACCCTGTCGGGCTCGGGCGCGAGCTTCACGATCTCGGTCGCGCCGAGCGGTCAGGGCCCGGTCACGATCGCCCCCTCGGGCTCGTTCGCGGTGGCCGATCCGGCTGGCAATCAGACGACGACGGCCGGCGGCACGGACCGCTCGATCACCTACGACTCGGTCGCACCGACGCTAACGATCCAGCAGGCCGCCGACCAGGTCGACCCGACCAGCACCAGCGCGATCCGCTTCACGATCACGGCCAGCGAGCCGCTTGACGCCACGACCATCACGGCGGCCGACTTCACGGTCGCGAACGGCGGCACGCCGACGATCTCCGGCTCGGGCACGACGTTCACGGTCACCACCACGGCGAGCGGCCAGGGCGCCGTCACGCTCGGTCTCTCTGGCTCGTTCTCGATCGGCGATCCGGCGGGCAATCAGGCGACGACGGCGGGCGGTACCGATCGCACGGTCACGTACGACTCGGTGGCGCCGACGCTGACGTTCCAGCAGGCGGCGGGGCAGGCCGATCCCGCGAACGCGTCGCCGATCCTCTTCACGCTTTCCTCGTCGGAGGCGCTGGATGCGTCGACGGTGACGGCGAGCGATTTCGCGGTCGCCAACGGCACGGCGTCGGTGTCGGGTTCGGGCTCGACGTTCACGGTGTCGGTCGTGCCGAGCGGGCAGGGTGCGGTCACGGTCGCGCTCGCCGGCGGCTTCGGCGTGAGCGACCCGGCCGGCAACCAGACGACGACCGCCAGCGGCACCGACCGCACCGTCACGTACGACTCGGTCGCGCCGACGGTGACGTTCCAGCAGGCGGCGGGGCAGGCCGATCCGGCGAACGCGTCGCCGATCCTCTTCACGCTGTCCTCGTC
>JBPCSR010000196.1:0-3037 GCA_051006935.1 Gaiellales bacterium | reverse complement strand
GGCGCGCGACGAGAACGGCTGCGCCATGCGCACGAGCGTGTCGTAGATCGCCTGGTCGCCGTGCGGGTGGTACGTGCCCATCGTCTCGCCGACGACCTTCGCGCACTTGACGTGCGGCCGGTTCGGCTGGAGGCCGAGCTCGTCCATCGCGTAGAGCACGCGGCGATGCACGGGCTTGAGGCCGTCGCGCACGTCGGGCAGCGCGCGCCCGACGATGACGCTCATCGCGTAGTCGAGATACGACGTGCGCATCTCGTCGGCGAGCTCGCGCGGCTCGGAGCCGCCGTACGGCTCGTCGACGGGTGCCTCGGGCTCAGACATCGATCCCCTGCGCGTCGCGGGCGTGGGCCTCGATGAAGGTGCGGCGGTCCTCGACCTGGTCGCCCATCAGGGTCACGAACAGGGCGTCCGCCTCGGCCGCGCTCTCCATCGTCACCTGCAGGAGCGTGCGCGTGGCCGGCGCCATCGCCGTCTCCCGCAGCTGCTCGGCGTTCATCTCGCCGAGGCCCTTGAAGCGGCTGATCTCGAGCCCGTCCTTGCAGCAGTCGAAGATCGCCTGGCGCAGCGCGGCGTGCCCGATCGCCTCGATCTCCTTCCGGCCCTGCGTGACCGTGAACGGCCCGGGGCCGACGAGCTCGTGCAGCCGCGTGTGGCTGCGGCGCAGGCCCTCGTACGCCGAGCCGGCGAACAGGCGCGGCGGCAGCGGGATCGTCTCGACGGCGCCGGTGTGGCGCTCGGTGCGGCGCAGGAGCAGCGTGCCGTCGTCGTCCGTCGCGACGACCTCGACGGTGGAGCGCTCGTCGTCGGCGCCGCCCTTGGCGAACCACTCAGCGATCGCGTCGGGCTCGAGGTCGGCCGCCAGCAGGTTCGGGTGCGTGGCGAGCTCGGCGACGGTGACCCCGTGCGCGCCGCGGATGCGGGTCGTCATCAGCTCCTGCTCGCGCAGGGCCTTGACGATCGAGCGGTACAGCTCCTGGTCCACGGCGAGCGGGCCGGCGGGCGTCGTGACGGCGACCTGCTCGAGGCGCTGGCCGACGGCGTAGTCCTCGACCTCGGCGTCCTTCGACAGATAGATCTGCTCCTTGCCGAGGCGCACGCGGTAGAGCGGCGGCTGCGCGATGTAGACGTAGCCCGCATCGATCAGCGGCTGCATGTGCCGGTAGAGGAACGTGAGGATCAGCGTGCGGATGTGCGCGCCGTCGACGTCCGCGTCCGTCATCAGCACGAGCTTGTGGTACCGCGCCTTCTCGGTGTCGATGTCGTCGCCGGTGCCGATGCCCATCGCCGCCACCATCGCCTGGATCTCGGCGTTGCCGAACACGCGGTCGATGCGCGCCTTCTCGACGTTGAGGATCTTGCCGCGCAGCGGGAGGATCGCCTGGAACTCGCGGTCGCGGGCGTCGACGGCGGTGCCGCCGGCGCTGTTGCCCTCGACGAGGTAGAGCTCGGAGATCGACGGGTCGGTGGTGACGCAGTCGGTCAGCTTGCCGGGCAGCCCGCCGCTGCCGAACGCGGTCTTGCGGGCGGCCTCGCGGGCCTTGCGGGCGGCCGCGCGGGCGCGGGCCGCGGAGACGACCTTCTGCGCGATCGCCTTGGCCTCGGCGGGGTGCTCCTCGAAGTACTCCGCGAGCGCGGTGTTCGACGCGGAGTCGACGATGCCGCGGATGTTCGTGTTGCCGAGCTTGGTCTTCGTCTGACCCTCGAACTGCGGCTCGGGCAGGCGCACGGAGATGACGGCGGCGAGCCCCTCGGCGACGTCCTCGCCGGTCAGGTTCTCGTCCTTCTCCTTGAGCAGGTTGTTGGCGCGCGCGTAGGAGTTGACGACGCGCGTGACCGCGGTGCGGAAGCCGACCAGGTGGCTGCCGCCCTCGTGCGTGTTGATCGCATTGGCGAACGAGTAGATCGACGGCTGGTACGACATGTTCCACTGGAGCGCCACGTCGACCTCGACGGACTCCTCGTCGTCGCGAGCGCTGACCGTCACGACGCCGGGGTGCACGAGCTCCTTGCCCTGGTTCATGAACGCCACGTACTCGGCGATGCCGCCCTCGTACTTCCACGTCTCGTCGGAGCCGTCGCCACGCTCGTCGATCAGGCGCAGGCTGAGCACGGGCGTGAGGAACGCCATCTCGCGCATGCGGTGGGCGAGCGTGTCGCGGTCGTAGCGGATGTCCTCGAAGATCTCGCCGTCGGGCAGGAACGTGACCGCCGTGCCGGTCGGACCGTCCCACGCCGCACCCTGGGTGAGCGCGTTCTGCGGATCGCCCTTGGCGTAGTCCTGCGCGTAGACGAAGCCGTCGCGACGCACCTCGATGTGCAGCCGCTCGGAGAGCGCGTTGACGACGGACACGCCGACGCCGTGGAGGCCGCCGGAGACCTTGTAGCCGCCGCCGCCGAACTTGCCGCCGGCGTGCAGCTTGGTCAGCACGACCTCGACGGCGGACATGCCCTGATCGGCCATGACGGCGACCGGGATGCCGCGGCCGTTGTCGGCGCAGGTCACCGAGCCGTCGGGGTGGAGCGTGATCACGACCTCGGTGCAAAACCCCGCCAGCGCCTCGTCGACGGCGTTGTCGAGCACCTCCCAGACGAGGTGGTGGAGGCCCCGCGTGCCCGTCGAACCGATGTACATGCCGGGACGCCGTCGGACCGCCTCGAGACCCTCGAGAACGGTGATGTTGTCGGCGCCGTAGGACTCGGTCAAAGGGCTCTTTCGGTCGACGTCGCCGGGTGGCGCACGCAGACCTGACTCTACCAGAGCAATCCTCCGGAATCGCTGATTCCTACGGGGTTTTCGGCCGCGAGAGCGTCACCGCGATGGCGTGGCTGAGCGCCGCCCGCAGGCGCGGGTCGTCGACGTCCGCCGAGCGCTCCTCCGCGAGCCTACGGGCCTCCGGGGAGACGTCGATCGGCGGCGTCGCGACGGCCTCCGGCGGCACGCTGATCGGGCCGATCTCGACCTTGATGGCGGCCGGCCCGTCGCCCGCCATGCGCTCCCCCAGCCGGCGGACGATCGTGCGCGCCTCCATGGTCAGCG
>JBPCSR010000195.1:0-7877 GCA_051006935.1 Gaiellales bacterium | reverse complement strand
TCATGGCGATGGTGTTCTCGACCTTGACGGGGCGGGTCGCCTAATTCGCCTACATCATTTCGGGCGAGATCGCGCCCGACGCGCGGCTCGAGCAGGCCGACCACCTGCGCGGCGCGCTCGGTCCGAGCGCCGTGCTGCTGATCGGCGAGGGCGGCGGCAAGGTGTCGCTCGTCTGCGCCGCGACGCCCGAGGCCGTGGCGGCCGGCGCCGACGCGGGCGCGGTGCTGAAGGCCGCGGCGCCGCTCGTCGGCGGCGGGGGCGGCGGCAAGCCGAACCTGGCCCGCGCGGGCGGCAAGGACGCCGCCGGGATCCCGGCCGCGCTCGAGGCGGGGCGCGCCGTGCTCGCCGAGCAGCTTCCCGCCTGATTCCGACGGGATTCCGCGCGCCTGCGCGCGTCCGTGACGCGACGCGGGACGGTAGGGTGCGCGCTGTGAAGGTGGTGGCCCTCGACTACGGCTCGGCCCGCACGGGCGTCGCCGTCTGCGATCCGTCCGGCACGCTCGCGCGACCGCTCGAGACGATCGAGCGGATCGGCACGCCCGACGGCACCGCGCGCCTGCTCGAGCTGCTCGCCGAGCACAAGGCCGAGCTGCTGCTCGTGGGCCTGCCCGTCCGCGCCGACGGCACGGCGGGGGAGCAGGCGAACGCGACGATGGCCTTCGTCGGGCGCCTCCGGCCGAGGCTCGACCTCCCCGTCGAGTTCGAGGACGAGCGCTTCACGAGCGCCGCCGCCGAGCGCAAGGGCGGCGAGGCCGGCCTCGACGCACGGGCGGCCGCCGAGCTCCTCCAGGGCTGGCTCGATCGGCGGGCCGGCGCGTGAGCGCGCGCCCGAACCGCACCTTCGGGCTGATCGCCGCGGCCGTCGCCGTGCTCGCGGTGCTCGCGATCGCCTGGTGGGGCATCTCGCGGCTCGTCGCGAGCCCGCCCCCGCCGCCCGGCCCGCCCGTCACGGTCGTCATCCCCGCCGGGTCGAGCGCCTCCCAGATCGGCCGGATCCTCGAGCAGGCGGACGTCGTCGGCAGCGCCGGCGACTTCGTCGACCACGTCGTCGCCGACGGGCTCGGCACGGGCTTCAAGCCGGGGACGTACACCTTCCGCACGAACGAGCTCTACGCGCGGATCGTCGAGCAGCTGAACGCCGGGCCGTCCGACGCGCAGGCGACGCGGCTCACGATCCCCGAGGGCTACGCGATCTGGGACATCAAGGCCGCCGTGGCGCGCGTGGGCATCACCCCCGCCGCGTACCAGCGCGCGCTCGACGCGCACCCGCCGCCGTCCGGCTTCCTCGCCCCCGGCGAGCGCGCCGCGTCGCTCGAGGGCTTCCTCTTCCCGGCCACCTACGATGTCGCGGTGCCCGCCGACGCCGACACGCTCGTGACCGACCAGCTCGCCGCCTTCGACGCCAACTGGGCGTCCGTCGACATGGGCTACGCGGCGGCGCGCAACCTCACCCGCTACGACGTCCTCAAGATCGCGTCGATCGTCGAGCGCGAGGCGAAGGCCCCCGCCGACCGCGCCAAGGTCGCGGCCGTCATCTACAACCGCCTGCGCCGCGGCATGTCGCTCGGCATGGACTCGACGGTGCAGTACGCGGTCGGGTCGTGGGGCGAGCTGACGGCCGCGGATCTCAAGGTCGACTCGCCGTACAACCTGCGCGTGCGCAAGGGCCTGCCGCCCACGCCGATCTGCAACCCGGGCCTGGCCGCGATCAAGGCCGCGGCCGCGCCGGCCAAGGCGGACTACCTCTACATGTACGCGATCAAGGGCGATGCGCAGGGACGCCACTACTTCACCGCCAGCTACCAGGACTTCCTGGCCTACATGAAGAAGCACCCGTACTCGTGATCAGCGGCACCACACGGCTGCTCGGCGTGATCGGCGACCCCGTCGCCCACTCACGCTCGCCGCGCATGCAGAACGCCGCGCTGCGCGAGATGGGGCTCGACTGGGCGTACGTGCCGCTGCACGTGAAGGCCGCCGACCTCGCCGCGGCGCTGCGCGGCCTGCACGCGCTCGGCTTCGTCGGCGCCAATGTGACGGTGCCGCACAAGGAGGCGGTCGCGCAGCTCGTGGACGAGCTCCGTCCCGTCGCCGAGGCGAGCGGATCGGTGAACACCGTGATCGTGGATCCCGACGGCCGCCTGATCGGCGACTCGACCGACGGGCCGGCGATCGCCGCGGCGATCGCGTCCGAGGTGGGGGAGCGCTACGCGGGCGCCGTGACGGTGCTCGGCGCCGGCGGCTCCGCGCGCGCGGCCGCCGCCGCGCTCGCGCAGGAGGGCTGCGCCGTGCAGATCCACGCCCGGCGGCCGGAGGCGGCCGAGGCGCTGGCGCGCGACCTCGCCGCGACGGGCGACGTCACCGCGGTCGCGGCGCTGCCCGATCCCGTCGGCGGCGTGGTCGTCAACTGCACGCCCGTCGGCGCGCTCGTCGACCCCGAGGGGATGCCGCTGCCGGCGTCGCGCCTGCTCGACGAGCGCGTCGTGGTCGATCTCGCCTACCGCGCCGACGCCACCCCGACCCCGCTGATCACCGCCGGCGCCGAGGCCGGCTGCGCCGTCGTCGACGGCCTCGAGGTGCTCGCCCGCCAGGGCGCCCGCGCGCTCGAGATCTGGACGGGCGAGGCCGCACCGCTCGAGACCATGCTGGCGGCCGCGCGCGGCACGTGATCGCCGCCGGGCTCGCGATCGGCGCCCTGCTGGGGCTGCTCGCCGCCCCGGCCGTGGCGCGCCTGCCGCGCGGGATCCCCGAGCGCCTCGAGCAGCCCGCCTGGACGCGCGCCTGCGGGCGCAGCCCCGTGCTCGTGACCGTCGGCGCGGTCTGCGGCGCGCTGCTGGGGGCGACGGCGGCGACCCCGCGCGACCTCGCGCTCGGCCTCGTGCTGGTGGCCGTGCTCCTGCCCGCGGCCGCGATCGACCTCGCCTGGCGCGTCGTGCCCGACACGCTCGTCGTCCTCGGCGTCGTCGCCGGCCTCGCCGTGCTCGCGCTCAGCGCGCCCCATGCGCTCGGCGCGCATATCGCCGCCGGCCTGCTCGGGGGCGTCGCCGCGCTCGCGGTCGCCCTCCTCGCGCGCGGCGGCTTCGGCCTCGGCGACGTGAAGGTGATCGCGATGACCGGGCTCGTGCTCGGCGCGGCGCTCCCGCTCGCGGTCGTCGCGGCCCTCGCCGCCGCCGGGATCGCGTCGCTGCCCGTGCTGCTCCTGCGCGGGCGCGGGGCCACGCTCCCGCTGGTGCCGTTCCTCGCCGCGGGCGCGCTCGTCGCCTGCCTGGTGCCGATCGGCGCCGTCATGGCCGTCTGACGGCCGCGCGCGACTGTGACGAAACCGTGATCTTCCGTTGAGAACTTGGCCACACTCCCCGCGTACGCTTCAGCCAAGCGACGGCCCCTCCCTCAACTCCGTCGCCCGACGCGCCGATCCGGCCGTCCGGTCTCACCGCCGCTAGGCGGATCCTCCCACCTCGAGCGTCGCGCCTCCGGGCGCGGCGCTCAGTGGTTGAGGGGCGATTTCCGCGACCGCCTACGATTGCGGCCATGGCACCGATCCGCCAGGTGGCGCCGGGAGGCGGCGTCGAGCTCGAGGTCGATCCACCCACCGGGCATGTCGCGTGGCGCGTCGCGGGCCGCCGGTCGGGCGTGGCGCGCGCCCGCGCGGTGGCGGGCGACGCGGCCGTCGACCGCATCCTCCGCGAGACGATCGCGCAGCTGCGGGCGCAGGCGGCCGAGGGCGGGGAGGACCGGGTGGAGCTCCGCGACCTCGCCGGGCGGCTGTGGCGCACGCGGCACGGCGACGCCCCTGCGGGCGAGCCGCAGTCCCGCCTCTTCTGATCCCGCACGGGGCGCGGCGCCCGGGCGGTACGGTGCGACCCGTGGCCGAGCAGCGCCGATGGAGCGACTTCAGTCGCACGCAGCAGACGGCGATGATCGTGGCGGGCGCGGTCGAGGCCGTGCTCACGACGGCAGCGCTGATCGACCTCGCGCGTCGGCCGCGGACGCAGGTGCGCGGGCCGCGGCTCCTGTGGGCGCTCGGCTGCGTCGTGCAGCCGGTCGGGCCGATCGCCTACCTCGCGGTCGGCCGGCGCCGGCGGTGAGGCGTCAGCGCCCGGCGAGCACGCCGAGCGCCGCGGTCGCTGCCGCGAACGCCTTGTCGAAGGCGGCCGGCGGCACGGGCGTCGAGGCGGCCGTCGCGAGCGCGGCCACGGCCGCCGTCGCGCGCCGGTAGTCCCCGGGCGCGAGCGCCTCGAAGGTGGCGTGCTGCGCGGCCAGCTGGGCGCGGACGCGCGTGATCCGCTCCTGGGCCTTGGCGTAGCCCGTGGGGTCCGTGATCGTCCCCGCGGGCACGGCTGCGTCGTAGGCCCCGGCGGCCGGCGCCAGCTGGGCCTCGAGCGCGGCCGCGTTCTGCCGCGCCTGCCCGGCGAGCGTGCCGAGACCCGGCGCCGACGAGCGTCCGAGGTACATGCCGAGGGCGAGCCCGATCACGAGCGCCAGCACGGCGATCACCGCGCCGACGGCGATGACGCGCCCGCTGATCTCGTCGCCGTCGGTCTGCCACGCGCTCATGGGCGAAGCATGCCGGAGGCGCGGGGGCGGCGGATCAGACCGTCAGCGTGCGCTGCGGGTCGGCGACCGGCGTGGGGGCATCCGGCGCGGGGGCGGCCGGCGGCGCAGCGGCCGGGGTGGCGACGAGGCCGCCGCGGCAGCGCGGGCGCGTGACGCGGATGTACTCGGCGAGGAAGTACGAGCCGACGACGACGCCGACCGCGACGAGCTGGAGCACGATCGTCTCGACGGTCGGGTAGACCTTGAACCACTCGGTGAACCACTCGGGGATGACGCCGACGAGCACGTCGGTCTCCGGCAGCCAGCCGAGCTCCTGGAAGGCGTGCGCGGTGCCGCCGACCATGATCACGAGCACGACGCTGAGCACGACGCCGGTGGCGATCAGCATCTTGCGGTACGGGAGGCGATGCTGGAAGACGAACAGGCAGAGCCCGACGGCGGCCGTCAGCCCGAGGCCGATCGCGATGCCGAGGAAGACCGGGCCCGTGCCCGCGAGGAGCCGCGCGTTCTGGAGGAAGAGGACGGTCTCGAAGCCCTCGCGGAAGACGCTCGTGAAGCCGAGCAGGCCGAGGCCGATCATCACGCCGGCGCCGCTGCCCGACAGGATCTGCCGCTTGCGCGCGTGCTGGTTCGCGAGCCAGCCGGTCCAGTAGACGTTGTGCATGAACCAGTTGAGCACCAGGATCAGCACGAACACGGCGAGGAAGCCGGTGATCGCCTCGAGCCGCACGCCGAGGTCGGCGAAGCGCGCGAGCAGCATGCCGGCGAAGACCCAGGTGAGCGCGCTGGCGACGAGCGCCGCGGCCGCGCCCCAGAACACCGGCTTGCGGCGGAAGCGGTTGACGCCGACCATGCCGGCGGTGATCGCGGCGAGCACGAGCGCCGCCTCGAGGCCCTCGCGGAAGACGATCATCGCGGAGTTGAAGACGGCGGTCCCGGCGGACATCGAGTCGGCCATCTCCTCCTCGCCGACCGGGTTGGCGGGGGCCGTCGCCATCAGGATCACCGCGACGATCAGGAACACGGCCGAGCCGATCCAGATCACGGCGGGCTTCCAGTCGAAGCGGGTCTCGGCGCGGTGCGGGGAGGTGGTGGCCATGGTGTCGAAGGCGTTTCGCGTGGGTCGGTAGGGTGGCCTAACGGGCGGTCGGCCGCATCTTAGGGGTACCTAAGGAGATCCGTCAAGCGGCGGCGCACAGCGGCGTGCGGCGTGGAGGCGCGCGGCCCCGCGATACCCTGTCCGGACGCATGGCGCTCTCCTTCGTCACCTCCGGCCAGTCGCACGGACCCGGCATCGTCGCGATCCTCAGCGGCCTGCCCGCGGGCCTGACGCCCGACCGCGAGCGCCTCCAGCGCGACCTCGCCCGCCGTCAGGCCGGCTACGGCCGTTCGCCGCGCCAGTCGATCGAGACCGACGAGGCGACGATCCTCGGCGGCATGCGCCACGGGCGCACGCTCGGCGGCCCGATCGCGCTGATGGTCGCGAACCGCGATCACGCCAACTGGGGCGCCGCGCAGAGCGCGTGGCCCGTCACCGACGAGGAGCTCGCCGAGGTGCACGCGCGGCGCACGCGCGTCGTCAACGTGCCGCGCCCCGGCCACGCCGACCTGTCCGGCGTGATGAAGTACGAGCTGCCCGACGTCCGCGACGTGCTCGAGCGCGCCTCCGCGCGCGAGACCTCCGCGCGCGTCGCCGTCGGCGCGCTCTGCAAGGACCTGCTCGACGCGATCGGCATCTCGGTGCACGGGCACGTCGTCCGCGTGGGGTCGGTCGAGGCGCCGCGGCGCGACGGGATCACCGCGCGCGACTTCGCCGAGATGGGCGAGCGGCAGGTCGGCTGCCTCGACGCGGAGGCGGACGCGGCGATGGTCGAGGAGATCGAGGCCGCGAAGAAGGCGCAGGACACGCTCGGCGGCATCGTCGAGGTGCGCGCGTTCGGCTGCCCGCCCGGCCTCGGCTCATACGCCTCGGAGGAGTTGCGCCTCGACGCGCGGATCGCCGGCGCGGCGCTCGGCATCCAGGCGATGAAGGCCGTCGAGATCGGCGACGGCTGGGACAACGCGACGCGCCGCGGCAGCGAGGTGCACGACGAGCTGCGCTACGACGACGGCTACCGCCGCGACACCAACCGCGCGGGCGGCCTCGAGGGCGGCATGACGAATGGCGAGCCCGTCGTCGTGCGCATCGCGATGAAGCCGCTGCCGACGCTGATGAAGCCGCTCAAGACGGCCACGCTCGACACCCACGAGCCGGCCGAGGCCCTGGTCGAGCGCTCCGACACGACGGCGATCTACGCCGCCGCGGTCGTGGCCGAGGCCGTGCTCGCCTTCGAGCTCGCCCGGGCCGCGAAGGAGAAGTTCGGCGGCGACGCGATCGGCGACTTCGCCGCCGCGCACGCGCACTACCTCGGCCGCATCCCCTGGTCGCCCGCATGACCCGGCCCGACGTCCTCGTCGGGTTCATGGGCGCGGGCAAGTCGACCGTCGGCCCGCTGCTGGCGGAGCTGCGCGGCACGCGCTTCATCGACGTCGACCGCGAGATCGAGCGACGCACGTCGCGCTCGATCCCGGACCTCTTCGCCGAGGGCGAGGACGTCTTCCGGGCGCTCGAGGCGGAGGTCATCGCCGAGCTGGTCGAGGCCGGCGAGCACGGCGTGATCGCGCCCGGCGGCGGCGCGCTGACGCAGGCGACGACGCGCGCGCTCCTGCGCCAGCGCGCGCGCGTGCTCTTCCTCGACGCGCCGCCCGCGGCGCTGTGGGAGCGCGTCGAGGCCGACGGCGGCGTCGGCACCCGCCCGCTGGCCGTCAGCTTCCACCGCTTCGAGGACCTCCACAGCCAGCGCCAGTCGCTCTACCTGACGGCGGCCGACGCCGTCGTCGACGCCGCGGCCGACCCGGCCACGGTCGCGGTCGCGTGCCGCGATGCGGGCGTGGTGCGCCCCGGCGCGCTCGAGCGCATCGCGGAGCTGGCCGACGGCCGCCGCGCGTTCGTCGTCGCCGACGCGGCGGTGCTCAACCGCGTGCCCGCCGGGCTCGACGCCTACGCCCTGCCCGGCGGCGAGCAGTGCAAGACCGTGTCGCACCTCGAGGCGCTCTGGCGCGCGTTCGCCGAGGCCGAGCTCGAGCGTCGCGACCTGGTGGTCGGCATCGGCGGCGGCGCGGTCACCGACGTCACGGGCTTCGCCGCCGCGACGTTCCGCCGCGGCCTCGACTGGGTCTCGTGCCCGACGACGCTCGTCGGCCAGGTCGACGCCGGCATCGGCGGCAAGACGGGCATC
The DNA here is from genome assembly GCA_051006935.1 of Gaiellales bacterium. Classification (GTDB taxonomy): domain Bacteria; phylum Actinomycetota; class Thermoleophilia; order Gaiellales; family F1-60-MAGs149; genus F1-60-MAGs149. The sequence continues at coordinate 42 of JBPCSR010000195.1, read as the reverse complement.
GACGTCGCCGCGAAGAACGACGTCGGCAGCTTCCACCCGCCG
>JBPCSR010000194.1:0-6086 GCA_051006935.1 Gaiellales bacterium | reverse complement strand
GCCGTCTACGCGGACCGCTCGAAGCCGGTGTGGGGGCACGTGCTCGTGGTGATCGCGCCGCTGTTCATCGCGTCGGCGGCGCTCGTCGTCGTCTACTTCTTCGACCACCCGTACGCGGACACGCCGGGCGGGATCCAGCCGACCGCCATGCAGCTCACGCTCGAGCGGCTCATGCAGAACCCGATCGCCGGCATTCCGCTTCCGGCGTGCCCGAAGGGCGGATGACCGTGTCGCGCAATGCGCGCAACCGCATGCCGTACGCCCGTGCGATGCCCCCGCGAACGCAGCGCCTCCTGGTGGCCTGTGCGATCGCGATCGCCGTCGCAGGCCTGCTCGCCGCGCCCGCGGGCGCGGCCTCGCGGTCCCTCTGCGCGAACGCGAAGCCGGCGCACTGCGTCGCCATCGTGCAGCGCCTCGCCGTCGAGCGCGGCGGCGACCTTCGCAAGGCGAACCTCGTCGGCGCCCGTCTGCGCGGGGCGCGCCTCGTCGGCGCCGACCTGCGCGACGCGGATCTGCGCGGCGCCGATCTGCGCGGCGCGGATCTCACGCAGGCGAACCTCGCCGGCGCTCGGCTCGGGCCCGCGCCGCGTCGCGGCGGCGGCACGCGCCAGACGGGGTGCCCGCCGAACTGCCGAGGTGCGTACCTCACGGGTGTCACCGCGACCGGTGTCAACTTCATGGGCGCCGATCTCTCGTACGCGACCGCGGCCGCTGCCAACTTCGCAGGCGGGCGCTTCGACTCGGCGACGATGACGGGCATGTATCTGACGAGCGCGAATCTCAGTTTGGCGAACCTCACCAAGGCCAACGCGGGGTGCGCCACGTTCATCAGCGCCAACCTCACCTACGCGCAGCTCTCCAGCACGTACCTCGGCAGCGCCAACCTGACGGGAGCGAACCTCACGCTCGCTGCCCTCGTCGGCGCGAACCTGACGTCCGCGACGCTCGCCGGTGTCACCACGACGGGCGCGGTGTGGAGCAACGTGACCTGCCCCGACGGGCGCGTCGCGAACAGCGCCTGCTGATCGCGGCTACTGCGCGACGACGCGCAGCGGCAGCTTGAGCAGACGCGACGAGCCGTTGCGATTGGTGGCGCGGATCGACATGCGCCACGTGCCGAGCCGGGCGTCGCGCTTGCCGACGCGGCCCGACAGGTACACGTAGTTGCGGCCCGCGTCGCCGCCCTTGCGCCCGCGGCGGAGGCGGTACACGTGGCGCACCTTCGGGTAGCCGACCAGCGTGAACGTCATCGTCACGTCGGCGTTCTCGTTGAGCCGGTAGGTGATCACGGTGCCGAGCCCCGGCCGGAACACGCGACGCGACGCCCGCAGCTGCGTGAGGGCGAGCGTGCTGCGCGGGTTCGGGCCGATGTACGGGCGCGGCGGGTTCGGGCCCGCCGTCGGATGCGGGACCGGCGGGCCGTCGGGGCCGGGCGCGGGCGGAGCGGGAGTCGGCCGGTCGACGGGCACGAACACGGCGCCGATCGCGGTCGAGGCGGCCGTCACGATCAGCGTGCAGTCGGCCTCCGAGCCGGCGCACGCGCCCGTCCAGTGCGCCAGCCGGTAGCCGGCGTCCGGCACGGCGGTGAGCGTGACGGGCTGGTTGTAGCGAAGCGTCGCGCTGCACTCGGCGCCGCAGTCGATGCCGCCGGGCACACCGGTGACGCGGCCATGCGGGGCCGGGTCGACGGCGAGCGCGACGTCCGCAGCCGGGACGAAGCGGGCGGTCACCGCGCGGGCGCGCTGCATGGAGACGACGCAGTCGTCGTCCGTTCCGCCACACGCGCCGGACCAGCCGGCGAAGCGCGAGCCGATGCCGGGATCCGCGATCAGGAGCGCCGTGGTGCCAACCGCGAAGGTCTGCGTGCACGTCGCGGCGCAGGACGACTGCAGGGGCTCGATCGCCACGGACCCGGTGGCGTTTCGCGTGAGCCCGGTGTCGCCGGGGCCGGACTCGACGGTCACCGCCAGCGTCGTGTCGCACGTCACGGGGCTGCCGTCGGCACGGGTGCGGGTCGGATCCGCGGTGCGGTACTTGACGTACTCGTAGTCGCACGGCTGGACCTTCGTGACGAACGAGGCCGGCGTCGGACCGGCGCCTCTGCAGATCCACCCGTCGTACGCGTCGATATCGTCGAAGCTCGCCACGCCGACGAAGGAGAGGCTGTTCGGCGCGGCGCACCGGTAGTCAGGCATGGGGAGGGCGAACGTGAGGCGCCGCGCATCGAACTCCGACGAGTAGCCGGTGCGGATGTAGGGCGGCAGGATGCGGGTGTCGGGATCGACGGACGGCAGCGCGAAGACCCGCGCGAGCGCCTCGGCGGTCGTTCCGGCGATGCGCACGCTCGCGCCGACGGCGCGCATCCACGCCTCGGTCGGATAGCGCCATGCCGCCGGCCACGGCCCGCTGCCGTCGGGATTGTCGCCGCGCGGCGATCCCGCGAAGCCGCTCGACCCGACGCGCGGATCGAGCGGTGCGAACCACGTGGGCGCGGGGCCGTCGACGAACCACATCTGCTCGGGCGTCCCCGTGCAGGCGCGCAGGCCGACCCACGCGGCCCGCTGATGGTTCCAGCCCTGCGGGTACTCGAGGATGGCCATGCAGAGCGGATGCCCGCGCAGACGCAGCGCGCCGTCGACGAACGACCACTGGCGCAGCGCCTTCCAGCACCCATCCGTGCGGACGCGCTCCCCGTCCGCGGCTCGATTGACGTAGAGGCACTGCCGCCCGCCGCCCAGCGACTGGGACAGTTCGCCGGACGCGGCGTCGTAGCGGAACGAGCCGAGGGACCACCGCGCGTCCGTCGCCGCGACCACCGTTCCATTGGGATCCGAATAGCCGGCGTGGTGCAGGGCCCAGCCCGCGTCGGCGCTGATCAGCGTGCCCGTATCGTCGGGCGCCCGCCAGTCGCTGAAGTTGCCGATGACGAGGCCGGGCAGGTCGGCGTCGCCGGTGACGCTGCCGGTGAAGAGCCCGGTGCCGACCGGGAGCCGCTTCGGCAGCGTCGCGACCTGGTTGGGGATGCTCGGGTGGCTCGGCGCGCCGCGGTTGAAGCGCCGCAGCACGTCGTCGGAGCGGCGCTTGGCGTCGGCGGGCGACGCGGCCGTGACGGTCGCGTACGTCGCGAGCACCTGGGCGAGCTTGAGCTCCCGATCGATCCAGAGGTTTCCGAGCGACGCCATCTGCGCCTGCACCTGCCACGGCAGGAAGGCCGGCATCGCGCCGATCGTCGACTGCTGGCGCCGCGTCTCGTTCGCCAGCAGGAGGTCCCACGCGGCGGGCAGGGCGCCGATCTGCGACTGCGGCGTCGCGGGATCGCCGCCGACCTTCTGCAGGATCTCGTACGTCTTGCCGTCGAGGCGGGCCGCATACGTGATGAAGTTGCGGTAGGCGTCCGTGCGCTGCTTCGCGGATAGCTCCGGATTCGCGGTGCGCTGGAGCTCGTGGAAGGCCTCCTCCGTGCCGCTCGTCAGCTCGCTCAGGCTCTCCTCGGCCAGCACGTAGCGGGATTCCTTGAGATCGACGTTGAGCTGGCGGAAGCCCGCGTTGGTGACACGCGTGAGCTCATCGACGGACGTCTGCAGCTGGCCCATCCCCGTCACCAGCCGGTCGAGCTTGACGTCCATCTCGTACAGCTTCTGGAGCTCGAAGCTCGCGAAGCAGCCAGCGGGCGTCCCGCACGCCTTGAGCGCGTAGAACCCCTGCACGCCGTAGCCGAGCAGGGACAGGTAGTCGAGCGGCGCCATCGCGGCCACCCGCGTCTGGGCGACGCGCGCCTGCGTCCGCGTCGCGGCGCGCGCGCTGGCCGGGGAGGCCGCAGCCGCGCCGACGACGACGCAGGCGATCGCCGAAAGCGTGATCAGGCGGGCAGCGCGCACCGGGGAGGTGTACCACACCGCCGTGGGACCCGTGCGGCGACGGTGAACCGGGGTACGCGGCCGTCAGCGGTTGACGTCGCCGAGCGTGAAGCCCGCCGCCTGCTTGTAGCGGGCGGCGATCTCGTCGAGCTCGGCGCGCGGGATCACGTCCTCGATGCGGGCGAAGCCGTCGGGCGCGCGATCCTCGACGAGCTGCATCACGACCTCGGGGCCGCCCTGGCGGTTCGCCCGGACGATCGCGCTCGTCGCGGGGCGCCGCTCCTCCTCGTACGAAGCGAGCGCCGGCGCGCCCACGCCGTCCGCGACGAGCCGCGCGACGAGGCACTCGGCGTCGAGGATCGCCTGGGAGGCGCCGTTCGAGCCGATCGGGTACATCGGGTGCGCGGCGTCGCCGAGCAGCGTGACGCGGCCGTCGCCCCAGCGGTCGAGCGGGTCGCGATCGCTCATCGGGTACTCGAACACCTCCGCGGCGCCGTCGATCAGCGCGGGGACGTCGAGCCATGCGAAGTGCCAGTCGGCGAACGGCTCGCGGAACACGCTGGTGGGCACCACGCGCGACCAGTCCTGCGGGGGCGGGGCCTCGCCGCCGACCATCTGCTCCGCCACCCAGTTGATGTCCTGCAGGCCGTCGTCGCCGACGGGCGAGATCGGGTAGCAGACGAACTTGCGGTCGAGCGAGCCGGCCATGATCATCGTGCGCCCGTCGAGGAAGGGCTGTGCGCGCGTGACGGCGCGCCACATCAGGCGCCCCGAGTTGCGGACGCCGCCGTCGTCCGGGTGCAGCGCCGCGCGCACGGTCGAGTGGATCCCGTCGGCGCCGATCAGCACCGCGGCGCGCAACGATCCCGCCGGCTCGCCGTCGCGGTCGGTCAGCGTCACCTCGACGCCTTCCGCGTCCTGTGCGAACCACCGTACGCCGTGCCCGGTGCGCACGGCGTCGGCCCCGAGTCGCTCCTGCACCAGGCGCAGCAGGTGCAGCTGGAGGCGCCCGCGGTGGATCGAGTACTGCGGGTGGGCGTAGCCCGCATCGACGCCGCGCGGCTCGCGCCAGATCTCCTGGCCGAACCGGTTGGCGTACATCAGCGCCCCGGTCGCCACGCAGCCGTCGGCGAGCCCGTCGGTCGCATCGAGTGCGGCGAGGACGCGTACGGCGTGGGGGAGCACGTTGATGCCCACGCCGAGCGGGCGCAGCTCGCGCGCGACCTCCACCACGACGCAGGGGATGCCCTGGCGGTGCAGGGCGAGCGCGGTCGTCAGCCCGCCGATGCCGGCGCCGGCGATCAGGACGTCGGTGTCGTGCGTCGCGCCCACGTCAGTCGACCCGGAAGAAGCGAATGCGGATCTGGCCCTCCTCGTCGCGCGCCATGCCGACGAAGACGTGCCCCGCGAGCCAGGCGTGCTGCGGGGCGTCGGTGCGGAAGCGCGGCGACGTGCGGAAGTAGAACTCGTCCTCAGGTACGTGCTCGCGTGCGTCGAGGCGCGCGATCTGCTCGTCCGTGGCGCGGAAGTAGCCGTGGTTGACGACGTCGATCAGGGCGCCGTCGGCCGCGCGGATCAGGTAGCGGGCGTCGAGCTCGATCGTGTCGCCGCGCGTGATCATCCAATCGCCGCCGCCCGGCACGATCGCGCCCTGCAGGTCGGGCCCGGCGACCGTGCCGCCGGTGATCGGGACGAACTCCAGCACCTCGCCGGGGCCGCGGCCGACGTGCAGCGGCGGGTCGTCGTCGACCTTGACCTAGAAGGAGAAGCGCAGCGCGGGGTCGGGCAGCGCCATCCGCTACCAGCGGTCCCAGCGGATCAGGCGCGAGATGTCGCCGCGCGGCGCGGGCTTGAACCCCTCGCCCGTGTAGTACGCGGTCGGGATCAGCGCCGTCTGCGTGATCTCGTCGTACGGGATGCCGAGGATCTCGGCGCACTCGCGCTCGTAGCTGAGGTGCAGCGTCGTCCAGCACGTCCCGAGCCCGCGGGCGCGCGCCGCCAGGCAGTAGCTCCAGCCGGCCTGCACGATCGACCCCCAGCCGGCCGCCTGGCCCTCGCTCGCACGCTGGTCGAGGCGCCCGTCGACGCACGGGATCACCATCGCCGGCACCTCGTGCATGCGGTCGGCGAGGTAGCGCGCCGACGACGCCATGCGCTCCGTCTGCGGGTCGATGTCGCCGCCGGCCGCGTCGTAGCGGGCGCCCGCGTACGCGTCGTACGACTTGAGGT
>JBPCSR010000193.1:0-9264 GCA_051006935.1 Gaiellales bacterium | reverse complement strand
GCGCGAGCAGACGGGTGCGCCGACGGGCGTTTGACGCCCATTTGCGCATTCGTGATGCAATTCCCTTCAATGTGCGCTAGTCTGCTGGCCCTTATTAGGACTGCCCGTATTCCGCAGCGAGTAGCCTGAGCTGGGATAACCACCATGAGCCGCGTCACCTGGACCCGCTGGATCGCCCTCCTCAGCGCCGCCGTGCTGCTGTGCGCGTTCGCAGGCACCGCCGACGCGGCCAAGAAGCGCAAGCACCACCGGAAGCCGTCGAAGGCGCTGGCCTACGCGCCGGGCAAGCGCCCGGTCGCGCAGGCTGCGACCGGGGGCTCAACGACGGGCGGCGGCTTCGTCCCGGTCATCTCCTCGAGCGCGTCGTCGAACGCGGCGCCGATCTCCGGCGCCCCGAGCGTCGCGGTGTCGGCCAACGCCCCCGACGCGTCGGTGAGCATCACGATCACGCGCGACGGCAGCTCCCCCTACTGCCGCGTCGCCGTCGAGGCGAGCGGACTCGCCTCGACCACACCGCCGCTCGACGGCATGCCGCTCGGCCTGATGTCGCCCGGGGGCGACCTGCAGACCGTCGGCCGTCTCGACGGCAATGGCCGCCTCTCCGCGAGCGTGCGCCTCACCGCCGGCGGGGGCCTCGGCACCTGGGGCTCGGCCGCCGGCACCGCGCGCCTCTACATCTACGCGCGCACGTCCGCGCTCGGCGGCTACGCCTACATCCCGTTCGAGGGCAATGTCTTCGTACGCGGCGGCTCCGTCCGCGTGAGCTACTCGAACAGCTGCTCCTAGGCGGCTAGTGCCCGAGCGCCTGCAGGAGGTCCTGCAGGCCGAAGACGAGGAACAGCGCGGCGAGGATGTACTTGCCGTTGCTCGTCGTCCACCCGCCGACGCGCTCGACCTGGGCGGCCGCGCGCGCGCCGCCGAAGAGATCGACCGCGAGCGGCGCCGTGGCGGGCAGCGAGGCGATCACCGCGGCGAGGCCGAGCGCGACCAGATTGGCGGCGAGGCCCTGGCCGGCGCGGGCCACGCCGTGCAGGATCGCGATCAGCATGATGATCGTCGAGAAGTTCACGACCATGATCACGACGCCGAGGACGACGTAGGCGATCAGCGGCGCGTTCGGCTTGATCCACTGGCGATGCTTCGCCTCCGCCTGCTGCTGCGCATCGTGGTGCGTGGGCCGCACCATCGCCGCGGCGCAGAGGATCAGCGCGGCGCCGACGATGAGGTGCGCGGTGTTCGAACCCAGCGGGCCCGGCGCGCCGTCGCCCTGCTGCCGCCCGATCAGCGCGAGGCCGGCGAGCAGGATGCCCACGATGGCGCCGACGACGCCGATCGCGTACGCGATGCCGCGCCGCTTGCCCTGGTCGTGCCCGAGGATCGCGAGCATCCCCATCAGCACGAGCGGGCTGATGGCCGCGGCGAACGAGAGCGGGATCGTCTGCGCGAGGAGGCCGTTCACCGCGGACAGCCTACGCCGCCCGCCCGGCGGCGGCCTAGACGACGTACGGGCAGTGCCGGCACCCGCGCTCGCAGCACGCGCCGCGTTCGGCGTGCACCGCGGCGGTCATCACGAACAGGCCGGTGACCGGGTCCAGATAGCCGGCGTCGCCGCGCTCCAGCGCCGCCGCGTGCACGGCGAGGATCTCGTCGTAGGCGGGATGCGTCGGCGCAAGCCGATCGGAATGCGGCAGGGTGAGCGGACGATCGGCGAGCGCGGCGCGGTCGGGCATGTGCCGTGTTCTATCGCATCGCGGATCACCGCGGTCGGGACGGAGGCCGCGATTCGGGCTACCCTTGCGGCATGAGCCTCTTCTCGCGATCCACCCATGACGCGCTCGACGCGTCGCAGGCGCTGCCGGGCCGCCCCGAGGCGGTCGTGCTCGCCGAGCCGCACGCGGTGCTCGGCACGCCGATGCAGGGACCCTTCCCCGACGGCCTCGAACAGATCGTGCTCGGCATGGGCTGCTACTGGGGCGCCGAGCGCAAGCTCTGGCAGGTCCCCGGCGTGTACACCACCGCGGTCGGCTACGCGGGCGGCTTCACACCGAACCCGACCTACCGGGAGACGTGCACCGGCCGCACGGGCCACACCGAGGCCGTGCTCGTGGTCTTCGATCCCAGCGAGGTGCCCGCGGAGGAGATCCTCCGCGCCTTCTGGGAGGGGCACGACCCCACGCAGCGCAACCGCCAGGGCAACGACGTCGGCACGCAGTACCGCTCGGGCATCTACACGACCACGCCGGAGCAGCTCGCGGCCGCGCAGGCATCGCGCGCCATGTACCAGCAGGCCCTGACCGCGGCGCACAAGGGCGAGATCGTCACCGAGATCGCGCCGCTGACGACGTTCTACTACGAGGGCGACGCGTACCACCAGCAGTACCTGCACAAGAACCCGGCCGGGTACTGCGGCCTCGGCGGAACGGGCGTCGCGTGCCCGATCGGCGTCGGCATCCCGGCCGACTAGCCCGACCCGGTTGCGTGGCGTCGAGGTCAGGCTGCAGCCGCGCGGCGGCCGCGACGCGGTCCTGGGCGAGCGCGACGGCGCGGTGCTGATCCGCATCGGCGCACCGCCCGTCGACGGCAAGGCGAACGCGGCGCTGATCGCGTTCGTCGCCGAGACGCTTGGCGTGCCGAAGGGCGCCGTCGCGATCGTGCGCGGCGACACGTCGCGGAGCAAGGTGATCCGCGTCGAGGGCCACGACCCCGACGCCGTGCGCGCCGCGCTCCTCGCCGCGGTGTGACGGCGAGCCGAAGCCGCATGGCGGACACGCGGCCCCACGCTACGTGGCGAGCCTTCTGCGCATGCCGGATATGCTGCCCCGCGCTGGAGTGGTGTCCGAGTGGTTGAAGGAGCACGATTGGAAATCGTGTAGGCGGGGTTGACTCGTCTCGGGGGTGGTCGACGCGTGCTGCACGCAATCCGGGCCACCGCGCCATCCGGCGCGTCGAGGCCGGCACGCCGTCCTCGAGCAGCAGCGTCGACGACACCGGCCAGCACCCGGGACCAACCTCACTGCCGCGGGGCCGGTGTTCGAATCCCGCCCCACGCTACGTGGCGAGCCTTCTGCGCATGCCGGATATGCTGCCCCGCGCTGGAGTGGTGTCCGAGTGGTTGAAGGAGCACGATTGGAAATCGTGTAGGCGGGGTTGACCCGTCTCGGGGGTTCGAATCCCCCCCACTCCGTTCCGGTGGCTGGCCGGCCGAGCCTCGCGGCTTCGCTACCGTTCCGGCACCCCGGGCGTATAGCTCAGCGGTAGAGCGCTCGCCTCACACGCGAGAAGTCCCTGGTTCGAACCCAGGTACGCCCACTCCCCGGGATCGTCACGCGCCGCCCGGCGCGGTGCGATGATCCCGCCCATGGCGGCGACCCGCACCACCGCCGTCGAGGCGATCGCGGAGATCCCCGACGGCGCCACGATCATGGTCGGCGGGTTCGGGCTCGTCGGCGCGCCGCTCACGCTGATCGACGCGCTCGCCGAGCACTCGACGGCGAGGGACCTCACGGTCATCTCGAACAACATCGGCGAGCCGGGCCGCGGGCTCGGGCTCCTGCTGCGCCAGGGCCGCATCCGCAAGGCGATCGCGTCGTTCTTCACCTCCAATCCCGAGGCCGTCGAGGCCGCGATGTCGGGCGCCATCGAGTACGAGCTGCTGCCGCAGGGCACGCTGTCCGAGGCGATCCGCGCGGGCGGCGCCGGCATCGGCGGCTTCTACACGCCCGTCGGCGCCGGCACCGAGCTGGCGGCGGGGCACGAGGAGCGGCTGATCGACGGCGTGCCGCACGTGCTCCAGGCGCCGCTGCGCGCCGACGTGAGCCTCGTCTACGCGACATGGGGCGACGAGCTCGGCAACCTCCGCTACCGCCGCACGGCGCAGAACTTCAACCCGGCGATGGCGAGCGCGGGCGCGCTGACGATCGCCGAGGTCGCCGAGCTCCGGCCCGTCGACGGGTTCGCGCCGGAGGACATCCACACGCCGCACCTGTACGTCGACCGGATCGTCGAGCGCGTGATCGCGCTCGCCGACGTGCAGGGGGCGGACGCATGACGGACGCGCGCGACGTGATCGCCGCCCGCGCTGCGCGCGAGCTGCGCTCGGGCGAGGTCGTCAACCTCGGCATCGGCATCCCGAACCGCATCCCCGGCTTCCTCGATCCGGCGGTGGAGCTCTTCCTCCACACGGAGAACGGCCTGCTCGGCGTGGGGCCCCGCCCCGCCGACGGCGAGGTCGACCGCGAGCTGATCGACGCCGGCAAGCGACCGATCACGCTGGCGCGGGGCGCCGCTGCGTTCGACTCGGCAGCCTCGTTCGCGATGATCCGCGGCGGCCACATCGACGCCGTCGTGCTCGGCGCGCTCGAGGTCTCGGAGGCCGGCGACATCGCCAACTGGAAGATCCCGGGCGGCAAGGCGCTCGGCGTCGGCGGCGCGATGGATCTCGTCACGGGGGCGCGGCGCGTGATCGTGACGATGACGGCGACGACGCCCGAGGGCGCACCGAAGCTCGTCCCGGCCTGCACCCTGCCGCTGACCGCAGCCGGCGTGGTGTCGACCGTGATCACCGAGCACGCGGTCTTCCGCTGCGAGGACGACGGGCTCGTCCTGACGGAGCTGCTCGACGGCGCGACCGAGGCGGACGTCGCCGCCGAGACGAGCGCGCGCTACCGCGTTGCGCTCGGCTAGGCGCCGGGCGAGATCGTGTGCAGCCCGGCGAGCCGGGCCGCGGCCGCCTGGCGCTCGTCGTAGGTGACGAAGACGTCGACGTCGCCGAGCAGCTGGGCCGTGGCGATGTGGATCGCGTCGAGCGAGCGCAGGAACGCGCCCTGGATCGCACCGGCCCGCACCAGCGTGCCCGTCTCCACCGTGATCAGCGTCATCTCCTCCAGCGCGATCATGGCCTTCTCGAGCAGTTCCCCGAGGCGTTCGCGATCGTCCTGCGCAACGCGTCGCACGCCGCGGGCGACCTCCGTCACGGAGAGATCCGACGATACGACCTCGCATGACGAGAGGTACGCGTCGAGCTCGGCGCTTCCCCGCTCGGCGTGCACGAGCTTCGAGATCGCCGAAGCATCGACGTACGCGACGGCCATCAGCGGTCGCCGCGCAGCTCGATGACCGCATCGCTGAGCGCATTGGGCGGGAGGTCGGGCAGCACCAGCGGCTCGAACCGGCGCCGCCGCCGCGGCGGAATCGCCCGCCCCTCGGCGATCAGCCGGTCGAGCGCCGAGGCGTCGTGCCCGACGGGCCCGAGCTCGGCGACGGGGCGGTTGCGGTCGGTGACGATCAGGCGCTCGCCCTGCTCGATACGACGCAGGTACACGCTGAGGTTCTGGCGGAGTTCGGCCACGCCCACGGTGTCGGTCATGTACATGAAGGTAGCATCTCAGCGCCGGCCGGGACGCCCGCGCGATCAGACGCGCTCGGCGAACTCGACGAGGTTGCCGTCGGGGTCGCGCACGTAGACCGAGCGCAGCGGGCCGAGGGCGCCGGTGCGGTCGACGGGGCCGAGCTCGATCGGGATGCCCTCGCGCCCGAGGTGCGCGATCACGTCGTCGAGCGGGCCGTCGACGAGCAGGCAGAAGTCGCCCGTACCGGGGCGCGGCAGCGCGGCGTGCGGCTGGAACTCCGCGCCGGCCTGGTGCAGGTTGATCTTCTGATCGCCGAACCGCAGCGCGAGCCGGCCGCCGGCGAACTCCTCGCGCCTCATGCCGACGCGCTCGTAGAAGGCGACGGTCGCCTCGGGGTCGGCGCACGTCAGCACGATGTGATCGAGCGAGCGGATCCGCATGCGCGGATCATGCCCCAACCGGGACTCAGGCGCCGAACGCGTGCAGCAGGTTCTGCGCGGCGAGCACGAGCATCATCGCGCCGAGGATGTAGCGGCCGTTGACAGTCGTCCAGCGGCCGAGGCGCTGGAGCCGCGCGCGGGCCACGTCGCCGCCGACGACCGCCGCCCCGAACGGGATCAGCGCGGGCAGCGCCGTGATCAGGATCGCGATCACGAGCACCACCGCGTTGTCGTGGAAGGGCAGCCCCGCCACCGACATGCGGTGCACGATCGTGACGATCACGATGAAGGACGCCGAGAACCACATCATCGCCATGCCGACGAGGAAGAACGCGATCGTCGGGATGCGCGGGCTGTCGACGCGCGCGAGCACCCGCTGCTGCGCCTCCGGGCTCGGCGCCTTGAACAGGAAGAAGCCGGCGGTGAGCAGCAGGAGCACGGCCATCGCGAGCTGCGCGGCGCTCGACGACAGCAGGCCGTGATGCCCGGTCGTGCCCCCCAGGTCGAGGCGGAGGGCGACGTACACGGCGACGAAGAAGATCGCGGTCATCGTCACCACCCCGGCCGCGAACAGCCCGCAGCGGAGGAGCGGGCGGCGGGAGCCGCCGAGCAGCACGAGCGCGCCGAGCAGCGCGAGCGGGCTGATCGCGCCGGCCAGCGCCAGCGGGACGGTCTCGGCGAGCAGGTCGAGCATCGTCAGCCGCGGCGCCTCACGTCGCGAGGATACCGGGCGGCTCAGGCCGCGACGGTGCGCGCCAGGAGGAAGACGTTGAGCGCGACGATCAGCACGGCGACGACGACCGCAGCGGCGAGCCCCGGCCGCCGCAGCGCGAAGCGGCCCATGATCGCGCGGTCGCGGCTCGCGAGGATCAGCGGGACGAGCGCGAACGGGATGCCGAAGCTGAGCACGACCTGGCTGATGATCAGCGCGCGCGTGGCGTTCACCTCGAGGGCGATCAGGATCAGCGCCGGCGCCATCGTGATCAGTCGGCGCAGCGTCAGCGGGATCGTGCGGCCGAGGAAGCCCTCCATGATCACCTGGCCGGCGAGCGTGCCGACGCTGCTCGAGGAGAGGCCCGACGCGAGCAGGGCGAGTGCGAACAGCACGGGCGCGCCGTGGCCGAGCAGCGGGCCGAGCAGGCGGTGCACCTCGTCGAGGTCGACGACGTGGTCGAGTCCGCGCGCGTGGAAGACCGCCGCGGCGACGATCAGCATCGACATGTTGACGACGCCGGCGATCGCCATCGCGATCACGACGTCGATGCGCTCGAAGCGGATCAGGCGGCTGCGCGCCTCCTCGTCCCGGCCGTGGGCGCGCGGCTTCGTGAGCGCGGAGTGCAGGTAGATGACGTGCGGCATCACCGTCGCGCCGAGGATGCCCGCGGCGAGCAGGATGCTCTCGGTGCCGCTGAAGCCCGGCACGAGCAGGCCGTGCGCGATGCCGACGCCGCTCGGCCCGGCGAGGATCACCTGGACGAGGAAGCCGACGATGATGATCCCGAGCAGGCCGGTGATGACCGCCTCCATGTGGCGGAAGCCGCCGCGCGTCTGGAGCTGCAGGATCGCGAACGTGCCGACGGCGGTGACGAGGGCGGCAGGCAGGAGCGGCAGGTCGAACAGGAGGTTGAGCGCGATCGCCGCGCCGATGAACTCGGCGAGGTCGGTCGCCATCGCGACGACCTCGGCGATCAGCCAGAGGCCGATCACCGTCGGCCGGGCGTGCCGGCGCCGGCACACTTCGGGCAGCGACAGGCCCGACGCGATCCCGAGCGTGGCGCTCATCGACTGCACGAGCATGCCGATCAGGTTCGCGGCGAGGATCACCCACAGGAGCAGGTAGCCGTAGCGCGAGCCCGCCGCGATGTTGGTCGCGAAGTTGCCGGGGTCGACGTACGCGATCGAGGCCACGAACGCGGGGCCGAGCAACGGCCAGAGGCGCGCCAGGCCGCGCCGCTCGCCGCTCAGCGACGCGGTCGCGGCGGCCAGCACGCGTGCCTCGCCGGGCAGCGCGACGGCCGCGGTCTCCTCACTGGTCTCCGGCAGGTCGTGCGGCGCCACATCGGGATTCTAGGCGCTCCTAGAAATCCGCGCCGACGGCGCCCGGTATCGTGCCGGGATGCGCACGCTCCGCTACGTGACCGTCGACGTCTTCACCGCCACGCCGCTCGAGGGCAATCCACTCGCGGTGTTCACCGGCGCCGACGGCCTCGACGACGACACGATGCAGGCGCTCGCGCGCGAGACGAACCTCTCGGAGACGACGTTCCTGCAGCGGGCCACGGAGGGCGGCACGGCGCGGCTGCGCATCTTCACGCCGACGTCGGAGCTGCCGTTCGCCGGGCATCCGATCATCGGCTCGGCCTGGGTGATCGCGCGCGCCACGCCGATCTCCGACGTCGGCTTCGAGACGGGCATGGGGCTGATCCCCGTCGCGATCGAGCGCGAGGGCGGCACGCTCGTCGGCGCGCGCATGCGCCAGCCCGACCCGCTGATCGGGCCGGCCGATGTCGACCGCGACGCGCTCGCCGCGGCGCTCGGCACGCCGCTCGCCGGCGAGCCGATGATCGGGGCCAACGGGCTCTCGCACCTGCTCTGCCCCGTCGCCGACGTCACCGCCGCGGCGCCCGACTGGGCGGCGCTCGCCGGCTACGACGTGCGCACGATCTACCTGTGGTCGCCGCCCGTCGACGGGGTGCTGCGCACGCGCATGTTCTCGCCCATCGACGGCATCTGGGAGGACCCCGCGACCGGCTCGGCCGCGGGCGCGCTCGGCGTCCACCTGCTGCAGAGCGGCGTGATCGGCCCGGGCCGCGTGACGATGCTCCAGGGCGTCGAGATCGGGCGCCCGTCCTACATCGAGGTCGACATCGCCGAGGGCGCGCCGCCCGTCGTGGGCGGTTCGTGCCGGGTGGTCGCGCGGGGAGAATTCCAGCTGTGACGACGCCGATCGAACCGGGCCGCAAGACCGTGCCGATCCGCTGGCGCGACCTCGACGGCTTCAACCACGTCAACAACGCGGTCTTCCTCAACTACCTCGAGGAGGGTCGCGACGCGTGGCTCGCGAACGCGCTCGGCCACGGCATCACCCAGCTGACGGAGTTCGTCGTGCGCCACATCTCGATCGACTTCGTCGCGCAGATGACGCAGGAGGACGGCGCGGCGGTCGTGACGGTCGAGGTCGAGAGCATCGGCACCTCCTCGATCACGCTGCGCGAGTCGATCCACGCCGAATCCGACGGTCGCCTCTGCGCGACAGCGCGCGGCGTCCTCGTCCACACGAACCCCGAGCACACCGCGTCGAAGCCGCTGCCCGACGATCTGCGCGCGCGCCTCGAGGCGTCGGTCGTCGCCTAGGCCGCGACGAGCGCCGCGATCACGCCGGCCAGGTAGATGCCGGCGAGGATCACATTGACGTTGAAGAACGCCTGGTTGACCTTCGAGAGGTCGTCCTCGCGCACGATCGCGTGCTCGTAGAT